>NZ_JBQCXF010000053.1:0-14648 GCF_051956635.1 Neisseria sp. P0022.S010
CCGCCGCTTTCGGCGTAGCCGTTACGCTGATCGCCGTACATCAGGGCTTCCACTGCGTACCGACTTCCGAAGGTATTTTGCGCGCCAGTACACGCACCGTAGTGTCTTCCGCCCTGACCATCCTCGCCGTCGACTTCATTTTGACCGCGTGGATGTTTACCGACTAAAGGCCGTCTGAAACGACACTTAAAAAGAATGAAACAAGGACAATAGCACATGAAAAAAAATGCTTTGGAATTTTGGGTAGGACTGTTTGTCTTACTGGGCGCAGCCGCTATCGGCTTTCTCGCCTTCCGAGCCGCCGGCGGACAATCGTTCGGCAAATCCTCTCAAACCTACACCGTCTATGCCGATTTCAGCGACATCGGCGGCTTGAAAACCAACGCTCCGGTCAAATCCGCAGGCGTACTGGTGGGCCGCGTTGCCTCTATTCAGCTCGACCCTAAATCCTATCAGGCAAAAGTCGCCCTCAATCTGGACAGCCAATATCAGTTCAGCAGCGACGTTTCTGCACAAATCCTGACTTCAGGCCTGTTGGGCGAACAATACATCGGCCTGCAACAAGGCGGCGATACCGATTCTTTGGCGGCAGGCGACACCATTACTGTTACCAGCTCCGCCATGGTTTTGGAAAACCTTATCGGCAAATTCATGACCAGCTTTGCTGAGAAAAACGCAGATGGTGAATCTGCCGGTCAAAACAAACAATAAACACATATCAACCCAATATTCAGGACACTCCCATGAAAAAAACTTCCTTCATCAGCGCATTGAGCATCGGCGTATTGAGCATCAGCATGGCATTTGCCTCTCCTGCCGACGCAGTCAACCAAGTCCGTGAAAACTCCGTTCAAGTGCTGAAAATCCTCAACAGCGGCGATGCCAACACTGCACGCCAAAAAGCTGAAGCCTACGCCATCCCTTACTTCGACTTCCAACGCATGACCGCTTTGGCCGTCGGCAATCCATGGCGTACTGCAACTGACGCACAAAAACAAGCGTTGACCAAAGAGTTCCAAACCCTGCTGATCCGCACCTACTCCGGCACCATGCTGAAATTCAAAAACGCCAAGGTCAACATCAAAGACAACCCCGTCGTAAACAAAGGTGGTAAAGAAATCATTGTCCGCGCCGAAATCAACGTTTCCGGCCAAAAACCGGTCAACATGGACTTCACCACCTACCAAAGCGGCAGCAGATACCGCGCATACAATGTCGCAGTCGAAGGCGCAAGCTTGGTTACCGTATACCGCAACCAATTCGGCGAAACCATCAAAGCCAAAGGTATCGACGGCCTGATTGCCGACTTGAAAGCCAAAAACGGCGGTAAATAATCCACCCGCGCACCATGCCGTCTGATGTTCAGACGGCATGGTGCCTTACATCATAAAGACACCATGCAAACAGAAATCCGCAACGGCACACTCTACATCAGCGGCGACGTTACCGTCAAAACCCTGACTGCCTCCGCCTTTGCGCGCTACGAACAACAATGCCGTCTGAAAGAAACAGACAGCATAGACTTCAGCCAAGTAGGCAAAGCAGATTCCGCCTGCGTTTCCCTGCTGCTCAACGCTCTGCGCCGGACAGACAAAAAACCGACTATTCAAAACATTCCCGATTCCGTCCGCGCGCTGGCCGAACTTTACGAAATCAAAGACTGGTTGCAATCATGAAAAAAACCACCGCTTCCCTCTGCCTCCTCATCAGCCTTGCCTCCGCTCCTGCACTTGCCGAACGCAATCCGGCCGACCCTTACGAAGGCTACAACCGTACCGTTTCCAAGTTCAACGACAAAGCAGACAAATACGTCCTTTCCCCTGTCGCACGCGGTTATCGCAAAGTAACGCCTAAACCGGTGCGTACCGGCGTGAGCAACTTCTTCAACAACCTGCGCGATGTCGTCAGCTTCGGCAGCAATGTTCTGCGCCTTGACGTCAAACGCGCCAGCGAAGACCTCGTCCGCGTCGGCATCAATACCACCTTCGGCCTTGGCGGTTTAATCGACGTAGCCGGTGCAGGCGGCGTACCCAGCAATAAAAACACCCTCGGCGACACCTTCGCCTCATGGGGCTGGAAAAACAGCAACTACTTCGTCGTCCCCCTACTCGGCCCGTCTACCGTACGCGATACCGTCGGCAACGCCGTCACCACCGTCTATCCGGTTAAAAATGCCGTCTTCCACACCAGAGCAGGACGCTGGGGCACAACCGGCCAGCAAGCCATCAACACCCGCGAAGAACTGCTCGACCTGACCGACAGCCTCGAAGGCGCAGCCATCGACAAATACAGCTACACACGCGACCTTTACATGAAAGTTCGCACCCAACAAACCGGTGGCACGCTCCCTCAAAACGAAGACGACAATATCGACATCGATGACCTGGTTGACAGCAACGCCACTTCCGAACCGGTAGCAGCACCCCAAACCGCTCCGGCAGAAATCCCCGATACAAACAATCCCCAAACTCTGTATCAAACACCATCAGAAAATCTCTGATTTTCTGAGACCTTTGCAAAATTCCTTTTCCCCCGACAGCCGAAATCCAAAAGCAGGATTTCGGCTGTTTTCGTTTCACATATCCACTGATTCTACCCAAATACCCCCTTAATCTCCCTTGGATACCTGATTAATCAGGCACCCAGCCGCCTTTTAGGCAGCAACAGGCACACTTAGCCTGTTGGCGGCTTTCAACAGGTTCAAACACATCGCCTTCAGGTGGCTTTGCGCACTCACTTTAATCAGCCCGAAATAGGCTGCCCGCGCATAGCGGAATTTACGATGCAGCGTACCGAAGCTTTGTTCGACCACATAACGGGTCTTCGACAAATATCGGTTGCGTTTGGTTTGCGTTTCCGTCAGAGGACGGTTGCGGTGTGCTTTGCGCATAATGCCGTCCTGCAGCCGATGCTCTTCCAGATGTTGCCGGCTTTCCTCACTGTCATATCCTTTATCAGCATAGACGGTCGTACCTTTGGGCAGTCCTTCCAATAAAGGCAACAGGTGTTTACACTCATGGGCATTTGCAGGAGTAATGTGCAGTTTCTCGATATAGCCTTCCGTATCGGTACGGGTATGTTGTTTGTAACCGAGTTTGTAGAGGCCGTTTTTCTTTATCCAACGGGCATCGCTGTCTTTACTCGGTGCGGTTTGACCGCTGACTTGTCCTTCTTCATCGACTTCTATAGCCTGGCGCTGTTTGCTGCCGGCGGTCTGAATAATGGTGGCGTCAATGACGGCGGCGGATGCTTTCTCTATTTTTAGTTTTTTTTCGGTCAGTTGGCGGTTGATCAGTTCCAGCAGTTCGGACAGGGTGTTGTCTTGCACCAGCCAGTTGCGGTAGCGGCATAAGGTGCTGTAATCGGGGATGCTCAGTTCGTCAAAACGGCAAAACAGGTTGAAATCGATGCGGGTGATGAGGCTGTGTTCGAGTTCGGGATCAGAGAGGCTGTGCCATTGTCCGAGTAGGACGGCTTTGAACATGGACAACAGGGGATAGGCGGGACGGCCGCGGTGGTCTCTAAGGTAACGGGTTCTTTGACGGTTCAGGTATTGTTCGATCGGTTGCCAATCAATCACTTGATCCAATTTCAATAGTGGGAAACGGTCAATGTGTTTGGCAATCATGGCTTGGGCGGTTTGCTGGAAGAAGGTGCTCATGGAAAATCCCCTAAATGTCTTGGTGGGAATTTAGGGGATTTTAGGGAATTTTGCAAAGGTCTCTTTCTGTGTATAAGAGCTACGAATAATTCATATGCTTACTGCCCATTAAATACAAAAAAGCTTACTTAATGATTTAAGTAAGCTTTTTTATTCGCGAGAACAAATTTCTTAAAACCTTTTACAATTACCTGAAGAATCAAAATCCATTTAACTTAAAACTAAGATTCTTCAGACGGCCTTTTCTCATAACTGAAGACTAACTCGACTATATTGGTTACCTTTTACTCAGCCACATCATCTTCATGCACAATAATGTGATTCACATAAACTGGCTGTGCAGAAACTTCATTCGATAATGAATCAGTTATTGGTGCGGATGCTTCGGTTCCCGATAAAGTTTCATGTGTAGAATGAGTTTCTTCTGTTACCTGGTCGGCTTGCGTCCCTACAGACGGAATACCCTCTAATTGTGTAGATTCCTGATTATCAGTTTTAGGCTGAGTTTCAAATACCGTTACACGATCTTCCACAGAGGACGATGCCGGAGTAACAACCTCTGGCACAGACAGTTTGTTTTCTACCTTATGATCAGCCTCTATAGAAGTCTCTTCTATTATAGGATTGTGTACCGTTTCAGAAGCTCCAGTCTGTTCAAATGCTTTGACTTCCTCAGGTTGTTCTACAACTTTATGCTCATCTACTACCGGTGGTTGCACTACCTCGGATGCTTCTACTGCCGATGACTGTTCTACAGTCTTAGCCGTTGCTGAATCCACTGGCTGCTCAACTTTAAACTCATCCACTATAGGTTGCGCCACTACTGCAGGTATATCTGCTTCAGACGGCTGTTCTACAGTCTTAGTTTCTACAATCACTGGCTGTTCTGCAGCTTTAGATTCACTTGCTATTGGTTGTTCTACTGCCTCAGGTGTTTCTACTATAGATGACTGCTCTACGGACTTAGTTTCTTCAACTACTGATTTTTCCACAGCCTTAGATTCATCTACTGCAGGTTGCTCTACCTTTTCAGGAGTCTCTACAGATTGAACATTTGGCTTAGATGTATTTAACGTTGCAGGATCAACTGGAGTAGCATTTCCTCTATCCAATTTTTCAATATCTGCCTGTTTAGCATCTTCTGTTTTAACCTGCTTATCAAGAAGATTATCAGAAGAATATTGATCATCTTTAGACTTTTTACCGTCTTCAGCTTGTGTAATTTTTGAATGATGAGCCGGCTCAACTGATATCGTTGTTCCTGGTTCTTCTGCTGTTTGTTTCAGATTTTCTGGTTCTGTCACCGCTGGTTCTGCTTCTACCGGCTTCAATGCAGAATTGTATGGCTCAGCCTTAGAATTTTTGTCTTCTAAATCTGGCTGCTGATTTTCACTTGGATATTTCTGAACAGCTTTTTCAGGATATGAGGATTTAGTTTTGACTGTATGGCAGTTTTCCCCTATTTTGATGAGTTCAATTCCAGAAACTAAAAAATTGGGGCTTTCTAATTTTCCTTTTAAAGCAACATAGATTGGCGTGCTTTCAGGCATATTTTTTCTGGCGCTGACAATCTCTGCTGTCGCTTCATAGCCATTTCCACTACCGGGTAATAAAGCATAAGTATTTTTCAGATTACAACTCTGAATTCGTACATAATTATTTTGAGTAACTAATGTACCTTCTAAATCATACTCTTTAGCCAAGGCTGTCTGGGCAGCTGCTGAAAGCAATACACTGCAAGTAAGAAAAAAGTGTTTAACCATATATTTAGTTCTTAATTTTAAAGTAATCTGTTGATACCTAAAAAGTTACGCTCGGCTGCGTTTAACAGAAACCGTTCCTTCAGGCATAAAATAAGTGTCTATGACTACAGCACCAGCATTTTCAATTTCACATTCAAGCTGATAGCATAAAACCATAATATTGTCTTTAGACTCAGTCAGTCGAATGTCTAAATTTCTCAATCTAGGTTCATATTTCAATAAGGTCTTCCTCATGAAATACCGTAAATCATGTGCACTAGACGGTAAATTCTTATAAACCATACTAAGGTCAGGGATTCCATAATCAGGCAAATGCTTCAAGGAACCACTCCGACTATTGAGAATGCGTTGGATATTATCTAAAACACTCCTAACTAACTGAAAACCATCTGGAAGCCCATCTAGTGGCAAGCCATCAGAATAAAACCCCGTTAATTTCTCATAGAGGGCTGCATCCATTATTTGACTTTCTTTTCGGTCTCTTGAATGACAACTTTATTATCTACCAACTCAACAACTAAAGGCTTTTTATTTTTCAGCTGTTTTTTGGATAGAAGCATTTTCCACGGTTGATCCTCTCCTACCCGATTATAAAAAGCCACGATACCAACATACTTGGTCTCTTTATCCAAGGTTTCATCCAAGCTGATAGTTTCACCAGGTCGAATGGTATATTGCTTATACCCTTCTACCAAATCATTGCCTAAAATGGTTTTATCTTGATTAAGCAAGTCACGATAAGATGCAACTTCATAATTCTGCTTATCTCTAAGCTGATAAATACGAACGACTGTCGATAACGATTGACCCCGTTCATTTTGATTCAAACCATTACGAGCAACCAAGTCAATCTTTAATATCTTTAACTTAGTATAAAAGATACTTTTAGTTACATTGGTCGTACCATCTTTCACGCCTTGCAAAACCCCGCAACCTGATAATACCGCGCACAACAAGGCTAATGCACAGACTGACTGAATTCTAGTTTTCTTATTCATGATTTTCCGTTTTCTTAAATTAGTTTGAATATGTATAGTTCGCTATCTTTATTTGCTTGTCTTGATGCATCGTACCTAAACCGGTATTAATCCCCAATATTTGTTTTTTTGCTAAACGGCTTTGAGGTATCCATTGCTTCTTGATGTTTAGGTAAATGCTTGCATCAAAACGGCAACCCAAATAGAGCTTCAATAATTCAAGTAATTTTTGGTGTAATGTTTGTTTTGGTAATAGAAGTTGTGCATTCTCAAATGTATCTGGTGTAATCTCAATACGTATCAGATGACTATGATCTTTTATTCTACTGCCTAAAGATGCACTTCCTCCATCCAATCTCAAACCGGCTTTCCCCAACTCACGATTTTTTTCCAATATTACCCACTGAGGCTGAAATTCTTTTACTGTTACATCTGCAAAAGGTAACAAATATCTAACTATACTGATAATACCTTCTTTTGTTCGGGTGCGCTGATAAAAAACACTGAACAATCCCAAGATTCTGCTATCTAGCAAAGGATGTATAAATTTGCCGTTTACCATCCCCTGCCCAATAAGGTGCAGAAGAGAGCGAGATAAATCATCCTGCCCTTCATTTTGAAACAAAAACGGATAGCGGTATTTTTTCCATGCCTGAAAAAACAGGGTTGTAATTCTATGGTTAAAAATATCCAAAAATGCGGCTAAGCTTTCACTACCGTCTTTATGCGTCGCAATATCGTTCAGGAAATAATCCGGCAAGACAGCATCTACGCCATACAAACCTAAAAATGTTGTTCTTACAGTTGGTAACTCGGCTTCCGCATCATATTCAACCGATGCAATTTCCCCAGAAGGGAAAGATAGAGACTTCACCCTTCTGAATCTTACCATTGACTCTACAGCTTTTTCTTCAGCACTATCGGCAAGCGTTTCCAAAACCCGACAAAATTGGAAAAAATTCATTGTTGCTGCATTGCGTACAATAAACTCTCCCAATTTCTCTTGAAAAATTTCAGATGCTATACCTTCGCGATGAGATTTATTTCTGGGAATCTCCCATAAGGGAAGCGTTTGCCTGTCGTTATTTTCTTTGGCGCTTTTGTGTGCCGTTTCTAAAACCGTGTGATAGTTGTTTTGCTGTCTTTCCATGTATATGTTTTCCCGGATGGCAGAGAAACTATGCTGAACCGGGTAAATAGGTTCAAATCAGCATACATTGCAAAAAATTCGTTCAATAATTCTCCGAACAAATAAATTTCTGCTTCCCCATTAAATGCAGTTGAATCAAATGTTACTGTAATATGAACTCCACGATGAACTGCACCACGCTCGATTCTTTGTACCGTTTCATGCTTAACGTCAACAATCCCGTTCAATCTGCGCTTATTCAATTCATCTTCGGTCCAATCGTAAATCGACAATGCACCTTTCAAACTATCAACGTTTAGTAATGATAGATAATTTGGTGACAAATGGGACAAGATACGCCATTGAAATCTGTCTTCTGTTGGAGGATAGCATGACAACGTCGGAGTCGTAAGGTTTCTTACCATTTTAATATTGGGCTCGGCTATATCCGCGTCTTGAATCTGGGTTTCCCTCAAACTCTTACGTGGCAAAGCACCATTGGTCCCTACTACTTTTAGAGAAAGTGTTTCAGTAGGCAGAATATCTTTTCTATCCCACAACAATCCTCCAAGCATAATAAATGTTTCATGCTTTCCAGATACTCCTCGTTTTACCTTCGTATGGTAATACCGTTCAGGAGCATCATATTTCATCAATCCACCACGATGTTGGAATGACGAGAAAGGAATATATGAGTAGCGCTTGCCTGTCTCATGATTTACAGCTTCCACTTCATTTACTGAATACACCTCGACTGCCATACCCTCATGCAACAAAGGCTTAACAGGATATTCAAATGCCTTGTGATCCACCCGAATAGGCTCAGCCTCCATGTCAAAGAGGTTGATGGCAGGAACACAGTTTAATTTCAGGCAATCTGGAGGAAATCTAAGCTCTGAAGGATATTGTTTGGACAGAACTACATTAATACTAAACTCATTAATGCGTTCCGACCATTCTTCGGCATCAATACCAATCAAATCAATAAAGAAAAACTTCTGTTTGAAACAAAAGTATTCCAATAGTAATTGATATCCACTGAAACTGTTATTTACTTTTTCCCACAATCTCTCATCTTCGGCAAATCCGACGGCCTTAAACCGTATATTACCTCCAGATGGTAGTTCGGCATGATGGATACTAATTTGAGCAGCTTGATTTAACAAGGCATGACGTAATGCAAAAGCAACTGGTTCATCAGCAGAAATATAAATTCTGATTTTAGAAAAATCCAAATTGTCTTTCTGCGTCTGCCTGTGAATACCAAAAGTCAATTTGATGACACTTTGACCATTTGCATCATAATCCAATAACGTATGCAAAATACTCAAGGGCTGGAGTTTAACATCACCTGTAGTTCGGTACAGGCATCTCGTCAACCTGTCATTAATATTAATGGGCTCAGATTGTACGGATAGTCCTTTTTTAACAAGCTGCCCACCCTGCAACTTTTTATCATCTGGAATTAACTCTAAAACAGTCAAAGAAGGAATCATCCTCAGATAATGAGGCCACAGCATATTGACCAAACCCTCAGTCAATTCTGGAAAGTCATCATCAAGTTTTTGTCTGATTCTTCCTGTTAAGAAAGCAAAGCCTTCAAACAATCGCTCCACATAAGGATCGCGTGTACCTACTCTGTCTAAATTCAGCATTGCGGCACGATCAGGGTGAGCTTTTGAAAACTCTAACCCTGCCTCCTTGAGATACCGCATCTCTTCTTCATAATAACGTAATGTAGGATCTGACATAATATATGTTTAATCGATTAATTCTAATGCACGAACAATATCAGTCTGCATTAATTCAGTTCGTAAAAATTCAAGTTGCCCAGTAGCTTCCGTATCTTTCTTATCAAAATTTTCATTTAACAATTGATACCACAAAGCATATACATCAAATGCAAAATGTTTATCCCACTCTTTTACTGTCAAAACCTGCATCTGCCGTGAAGCCTGTTCCAACAGTTTCAATGCCCAATCTGCTTTTTGATTGTTTGCAGCCAAACGGGCCATCATCAACCACTTTTTAACCTGCCCAGCACCTGACTGCAACTCTGGTAATGTTTCCAGCCAAGCAAAAGCAGCATCCAAGCCTTGTTCTTGTGTTTTTAACAAAGCCTGTTGCCATTGACTTTCTTGGTTTTCTACCTGAGATGATGATTCTATTACTGCTTTTTGAACTGTTCGGCTACTAGTCTGCTTGCGCGTGGATGGCATAACCTTTTGCTCCAACCACGTAAGCGTATCGGCTGAAACAAACGGAAATCCGTTATCAAAACTTAATCCGGTCAAGCCATCACATCTGATCAGTAAAGATTTCAGTTCAAATAATGATGAGTCAACCTGAGAAAGATATAAACCACCCAACGCCTGCTGTCCTTGCCACGCATAATATTGCAAATCGAGCCAATACTGATTAGCGCCTTCTAAAAAAGCCGCTTCTACTCTATCAAGCAAATCCCGCCATTGCTGCTCATTAACCAAACGATTTAAAGTTGCCAATAAATCTGTCCTTGGAGCTTTCAAACGAGTCTGACCATTTTGATGAGGCGGGATACCATTTAGCCCACCCCAACGTACAGCGCGAATCATCTTATATGCAGGCCAATATCCATCATCCTGCTCTCTTAAATAGGCGGCATTAATCCTAACTTGATCGAGTAAGGCTTTAGAAGAGTTAACTTGAGTGACAGCTAAACTTTCAGACGGCCTCTGACCCTCTTGACGAATCTGTGGTACAACTTCCTGGTCAATAGGCGTACTAACTTCCTGACTTTGACTTGTACTTGTCTGAGGTGATGAAAAACGAACAGATGACTCTTCAAAATATTGCAATAACGGAAACAGACTGGGGCGTACTGATTCTTCCCATCCCTCAAGATGATGTTGCAACGACATTAACGCCGATAATGTCCGCTTAAGGTCTACCGAATTAGATAATTCAGTCCCTTTGAGCGTATCCAACACTCTTTCCCCAGACAGCCAATTTAATGCATTGCGTTTTTGTACCGGCTTTTTCGGCCATAGTGATTGATCAAATTTTTGCAGCAATCCACATAAAATTTCCAAACCATCTGAAAAACCTGCCAACCCTCTATCTCGCAAAGCGGCAAAAATATAATAAGTTGCTACTCTCAAGTCTTTAGATTGACGTTTTAACAAGCGTTCAGAAGCATCCAAAATCAATCGACAATCAATACCTGAAAGCTTGGCCAATTCAATTTTAATAGCCTCAAAATCATCGGCATATGCAACATCCTCGCCACAAGGGTGGCCGTCTGAAACAGGTTCCAGCCACTCTTGCCAGCGATGAATATTGTTATCGGTGATTGATGTACCCTCATCACCAAGTATCGGCTTTACCCATTGGGGTAATGTCATGATTATTTAACCTCAAAAATCTTATTCGGCAGATGGATATTCTTCAGTTCCAACAATCCCAAAGGTCCTTTACCGGAATTAGTTCTCATATAGAACCTCATCAATTTGTCTTTTTCCAATGGGAATTCGACTAAATAAGTGCCACTGTCAATCGGTGTAACCCTAGATTTTTCAAGCATACGGATAAAACCGAAGCGACCACTAATTTCTTGAGTCTTACGCATACCTTCTGCCTCAGTTTCCCAAGAAATGCGAAGACCGGCATTGCTGACATCTCCAGGCCATTTGAATGTCTTCCACTCTGTTTGTTGGTTGAAATAATCTAAAGACTGGCCGTCGATAATTAAATCATACTGAACAATACCTTGAGTAGATGTCGGCTTCAGCTCAAAGCTATAACCACCCTCTCCGTTAACAAAGAAGTCTTCAGAAATAGCACTCAATTTATTCAATTGTTGCAGCAATCCCGGATTAACTTTCAGTTCACTTCCGGGCGCAACAATCCATTGGTTACCCTGTTTGGTTAAAACACCTGCCAATTGGGTTGTGACAAACTGATTAAGTGCACCTTTGTTAACATCCAAATATTTTGCCAATACCGGAATCGAAACTTCGATTTCTGATCGAGCAAATGGATATCTGCCACCCAGTTCAGACTGCATAGGATTGACAAAATTGCTTGCCCACAAATTATTGATGTCTTTTTGAGCAACACCGGCAATTGAATCCCATACGGAATTAAACGGCAATACAAAAACATTTCGTGCAAACGGCAACAATCTGTCACCCACACCGGCCTCAATCAAACGTGCGTACTGTATGCCGTCGAGGAACTCATTATCACCACCGTTTAAAACACCTTGCACGGCTGTTCTTGCCGCACCTCCAGTATCAGAGGATGCCGTCATTTGAATCAACCGCTGCTTCACAGTAGTTACACGTTCAAGGTAGCGCTGCAGACTCAAATCACTCTTTGGATTAATTTGTGCATCAATCAATTGCAACAGTGTTTCAAATTCTGCTTCCAACGGCCCTGCTAGATAATCATTTACCTTATCTTCCAAAGCATTAATATTTTCAGATTGAGAATTCAATACCGCATCTGCAACCTTACGCGAACGAGTAGACAGTTGTCTTGCGGCTACACGTTTTGCTGCATCTGCAACAGCAGGATTGACATCAACTTTCTTGCTATCCAGCTGACTGCTTTCTTTCACTGCATTAAATAATGCCACCAATGGCGAACGTTGAGGATCCGCATAGACGTGAAGCTGATTAACTGCATCCAAGCTGGTTGTTCTCGGTTGCCATGTAATGCTGTTCATCATGTTATACCAAGCGGTAGCATATTCCTTAAAGTAGCGTTCTTTCAGGCTATTGATTGCCGCTTCTGTTACCGAAGCTTGGTACACATTACCGCCCAATACCCAATCATTGCTCTTGCTGTCTTTAATTGCCTGTTCTAATCCCGGCTTAATATATTTTTCCCAACCCTCAACCGTATATATACGCGGCAAAGGTTTTCCAACATTCCAAATACCTTTCAAATCCTTATTAAGCAATTTGTCTAAGGTGATGTTTTGCAATTTGGCATTCGTACCCTGAATAATGCGTTTATACAATTGCTCACTGCCTTGGTCACGATTGATCCAATCCACCAAGACCTGACGACTTCTTGATACCAATTCAGTTTGTTCGGGCTCTGCCAAATTATTTTTTTGTGACATACGCGACACAAAAAACTGTGCCAATGTTTGCGCATCTTTTTCCGCTACATTTTGCGTTGTCAACATCTGTGTCAACTTGGTTACTAAGAATTCCGCATCTTTTGTGCCTTTTGTTTTCTCAACATGAGATGTCAGCATCAAATATGCTTTCAAATCTTGATAAGCACTATCCTGAAGTTCAAAGTCATCAGGAATTCTGCCTTCCAACATTACCAATTCATCTAACTTGTTCTCAAAGAATACAGTAGCAGGACGGCTGATAACATCTTTTGCCAAATTATTATATTTACGGTAAGCAACAGCTAAGAGCTCTTGTCGATGCTCATACCCCAAAAACTTAACCGCATATTGTGAGAAGCTTCGATGAGACTCCAAATCTGTAATATCTTGTTGCAATCGAATAAGTGTAGCTACTTTCTCAGCACGAGATTTTACTTTCTGTACGCTCTCAAAATCGGTCTTCAAACGGCTGATTTCTTGATAACTGCTATATGCACTGACTGCAAATGCACCACCGACAAGCAAGGCAACTGCGCTTAAGCCCAAATAAATTTTTTCCGTTTTAGAAAAACGCAGTTTCTTTCCGGAACCCAAAACAGATAAATCATTGAATGCACGGAAAATCAAATCTCCTGATTGTTCAGGTTGATTTGATTGAATAAAAGAAATACCTGCAACAGTATCCAGTTTTCCCAGTCCCCGCTTTTCTGCAACAATATAATCAGCCAAAGCCTGAGTTTGTGACGGCAGTTTGGCGGACAATTTCGCAATGGGTGTTTGTTCTAAATCTGCTTCAATCAATCGTGTGCCCACAGCTGCCAACCGATTAGCAAATTGATCCAACTCTTTCATCAACTCTGCTGAAGATACCGTTGAACCATATTTCAAAGCATGACTGACTGCTGATGGCATTTCATTGGCATCATTTACAAAATGAACTTGATTAATTGGAAGTTTCCAGCCAAGTTTCTTCATTAACTCAAGCAGTTGAGCGGTATTTTCCTGAACTGAAAACTCTCCTTGAAGCTCAACAATACCTTCTGCAGGACGTTTTCCCACACCCCTCAGATACTGCCAACCATTCGCAGGTTCCATTGCCTGAGCATCTATCCAAATCGCAGAAGCCGTTTCTACCCAAAGTTGCGGGCGAATATTAGGCAAAACTCTATCCAAGAGCATTGGTTCTTGGGTTACAACGAAAATCCAAGGCTTACGATGTTTTTTATATTGTCTAGTCAATAAGTAAATATGGCGTAGCTGCTCCCAACGTTCCGCTATACCAATCAGAGTTGAAGACTCTCCATTATCCCCACTTAAATCTTCAGGATTTAAATGTTTCAAACCGGAGTATTTATCGGAGCTCCTAGCCCAAAAAAATCTCGTAATCAAAGGAGTAAGGAGTATCAATGAGATCACAATTGATACACATGCCCAGACCACAATTTTTGCAATAGTCGACGTAATGCCAAGATTTTGGCCAAAAAAGTATAATAGGATTGCGCTGATGGCACTTCCAATAAAGATGATTACCCCTGTTGTAATAGGCTTCATAGTAGAGTTTTCTCGAAAAAGATAAGGGATGGATTATAATAGGATATTTCCTCTCCGTCATTATTACATATAAATCTTATTTGAATAAATATTCATTTAACCCAATATTTATCTTCACCTTTCAATTTTGCTTCAGCCTCTGACTCATAAAAACTATTCGCTAATCGCACATACAATCAACCAAACCTACACCCTTTCCGAAACTATCAAAGTTATATTCAAAACTTGATATTTTCTCCTCATACCATATAGATACAGAAAATAACCGTGTTGTTTACACAACAGATTTAGGAAACAAACCCTATCTGGCTATACCTTATATTGTATTTTTTCAGACGGCCTTTATCCCCCAAAAGATAGCCAGTCCACCACCTTTGCTATATCATTCAACTATACAGAAACCAAGGAAAACACCATGTACGAAGTCAACCGCAGCGTCTTCCTGCTTATCCCCCTC
>NZ_JBQCXF010000054.1:0-14612 GCF_051956635.1 Neisseria sp. P0022.S010
AGAGGTCGAGGGTTTGTTGCAGGGTCACTTCAAACGTACGCAGGTTGCGGTTGTTGACGCCCCACAACGGCGTGGTCATGTTGCGGCATTTTTCCAGCTCGGACGCATCGTGCAACTCCAACAATACGGTCATGCCCAATTCGTGGGCAACGGCTTCAAAACGCTCAAGCTGCCCGGCTTCCAGTGCGGCGGCAATCAGGAGAATTGCATCCGCACCCCACGCGCGCGCCTGATAGATTTGGTATTCGTCGATGATGAAATCTTTACGCAAGACCGGCAGCGCCACAGCCGCACGCGCCTGTTTCAAATACTCGGGCGAGCCTTGGAAGTAAGGTTCGTCCGTCAACACGGACAAACAGGCCGCGCCGGCTTTTTCATAGGCGGCGGCGATTTCGGCAGGATGAAAATCAGGGCGGATCAGGCCTTTGCTCGGGCTGGCTTTTTTGACTTCGGCAATAATGGCGGGCAGATTCTGCGCGTGTTTTTCACGGATCGAGCCGATAAAGCTGCGAACTGGCGCGGCTGCCTGCGCTTGGGCTTTGATGTCTTCCAAGGAAACGGCGGCTTTTTGGACGGCCACTTCTTCTGCTTTGGTGGCAAGGATTTTGTTGAGAATATCGGTCATGGCGTTTTTCTACTGAGCTGATTTTCGGGTTTGAATCGTGCAACATGCCGTTGCCGATTAGGTTTCAGACGGCCTGAATGCCGTTATTTTAATGGTTTGAAAAAAGGCGGGCAAGAATGCCCGCCTTTGTGCTTGCTTCAATTAGTGGTGTATGCCCAAAACGGTCGCATTGTGACTGATGATTTCGTCTGCCAAAGACGGATTGTCGTTCAGCTTGATGCCGTAACCGGGCACCAATTCTTTTAGACGGCCTGACCATGATTCGGCATGATCGGGGAAGCATTGGTGGACGAGTCTGATCATCAGCGGAACTGCTGTCGATGCACCGGGAGACGCGCCCAGCAATGCGGCCAACGAGCCGTCGGCATGGGCGACGATTTCGGTACCGAATTGGAGTACGCCGCCTTTTTTCGGGTCTTTTTTGATGATCTGCACACGCTGACCGGCGGTAATCAGTTCCCAATCGTCAGGGTTGGCTTCGGGATAGTAGTCGAGCAGCGAGGCGAAGCGTTCTTCTTTGGTTTTGCGCAATTCGCCCAAGAGGTATTTGGTCAGCGGCATATTGTCCCAACCGGCGCGGAGCATAGGATAGAGGTTGTCCATGTGGATGGACATCGGCAAATCCATGAGCGAGCCTTGTTTGAGGAAGTTGGGGCGGAAGCCTGCA
Source organism: Neisseria sp. P0022.S010 (assembly GCF_051956635.1). Lineage (NCBI taxonomy): Bacteria > Pseudomonadati > Pseudomonadota > Betaproteobacteria > Neisseriales > Neisseriaceae > Neisseria > Neisseria sp. P0022.S010. Next base: position 1,293 of record NZ_JBQCXF010000054.1, read on the forward strand.
TACGGACCGAACATCAAATGGCGTTGGCCGTCCACGTTGCGGGTATCCAAGTGCGGAACGGACATTGGGGGTGCGCCGACGGAGGCTTGGCCGTACACTTTGGCGTTGTGTTGCGCGGCCGTTTCGGGATTGCTGTTGCGGAAGAAGAGGCCGGAAACCGGAAAGCCGCCGTAGCCTTTGCCTTCGGGGATACCGGATTTTTGCAGCAGGGTCAGTGCGCCGCCGCCTGCGCCGAGGAAGACGAAACGGGTGCGGAGTGTCAACGGGTCGTCATCGTCTTTGGTGCTGCTGGTTTTCAGCACCCATGCGCCGTCCGATTCGCGGTTGAGGTCGTCGACATGGCGGTTGAATTTGATTTTTACGCCTTTGTCGCTCAAGTATTTGACCATCTGGCGGGTCAGGCTGCCGAAATCGACGTCTGTGCCTTCGGCGGAGTAGTTGGCGGCGATGGATTGGTTTTCATCACGGCCGTTGACAACCAGCGGCGCCCATTCGGCAATTTTGGCGCGGTCTGTAGAAAACTCCATTTTTTCAAAGAGTTTTTGGTTTTTGAACACGTCGAAACGTTTTTGCAGATAATCGCAATGATCGGCGTTCATCACCAGCGACATGTGGGGGACGGAATTGATGAAAGAGCGGTCGGCCAGTTTGCCTTCTTCAACCAAAGATGCCCAAAACTGGCGGCTGATGTGGAATTGTTCGGCAATATTGAGGGCGCGGGTCGGATCGATCGTACCGTCGGCAGTCAGGGGGGCATAGTTCAATTCGCACAGGGCAGAGTGTCCCGTACCGGCGTTGTTCCATGCATTTGATGATTCCAACGCTACATCTTCCAGGCGTTCGATCAGGGTAATTTCCCAAGATGGTTCGAGCTCCTTGAGCAATACGCCCAAAGTGGCGCTCATAATGCCGCCGCCTACTAATACGACATCGGTTGCTTCAGCCATGGTTTTACTCCTACTAAAGTCAGGCATGGTTTGCCTTGTGGTTATCTATCATTATAAACAACTGATTTCAGAGGAATTGTTTTGTTTTTGTAGTGTGTGAAACTTTTTTGCCTGCTGAGTTTCCGAGCATAAAGGGCGGGAGGCAGTTTCGGTTTGGGTTCCAGATTTCAGGTCTTTATAATATGTTATTGAGAATTTAGTAGATTTTACGGAGAAATGCAAAGATTTTCTGTTCGGTTCATATAAAAATAAGAGATTAGGCCGTCTGAAAACGTTTTTTTAACCTTTATCCACCAACGTTTTCCAAGAAAAAAGAATTTTTCATTTCTTTTTTAATTGACCGTTTTTGTCAGCAATTTCAGCGCTAACAAACGTGAATCAACCGCCAATCTGCTATCATTTCGACTTATCCTGCAACAAGGCAAACCGCCATGTATCTGACACAAGAAAAACCCTACCGCCCCCTATTGGTCGCACTGATGTTCCTCACCCTGCCGCTGGCGATGATATTGCACAATATCGTGCAAATCGCCTTTTCAGATGGCCAAGGCCTGCTGATAACGGTCAAAGACGGCGCGTGGGCATGGCAAAGCGGCTGGCAGGATTCCGTCGCATGGTTCGTCTGCGGCATGTTTGCCTTCCTCAACCTGCCGATTGCCGGCGGACTGACCAAGCTGGCGTATAAAAAAATGATGCGCCGGCATTCGCGTTACGCCCTATTCCTTGCCGGTGTCGCAGCGTGTGCCTCAGCGGCGGCAGGCTTGATTTTTGAAGCCATCTTAGGCAATGCCGCATTGGCCGGTATGCGCGGACAAAGCGTGTTCTATTACACCCTCTCCGTATGGATCATTGCCATGCTGACCCTGCCCAAACAGCTCACGCGCGCGCCGGAGCAGCCCATCGTCTTTCACAAAATGAAACGTTGATTCAACAGGCGCAAACATTTTCAGACGGCATGCTTTCCGTTACCATTACATCCAACGCGTTTTAACCAATAAGGAATAACAAATGAATCAGGCGCAACAGCTCCGCGACGGCATACAGGCATTGGGTTTGGACATCGACGAAGCCAAACAGGCCAAACTGCTAGACTATGCCGCCCTGCTGCAAAAGTGGAACAAAACCTACAACCTGACCGCCCTGCGCGATCCCGCCCAAACCGTCAGCCATCATCTGCTCGACAGCCTGACCCTCTTGCCCTATATCGAACACGCGCAAACCATGCTCGACGTCGGCTCCGGCGGCGGACAGCCCGGCATACCCACCGCCATCTGCCGCCCCGACCTCGACATCACCCTCCTCGATGCCAACACCAAAAAAACCGCCTTTTTACAACAAGCCGTCATCGAACTCGGCCTTAAAAACGTCCGCGTTATCAGCGGCCGCGTAGAAGCCGCCGCCGACTGCCGCGCCGACGTCATCACCAGCCGCGCCTTTGCCGAACTCGCCGACTTCGTCAACTGGACCGAGCACCTCCTCAAAGACGGCGGCTACTGGGCGGCCATGAAAGGCGTATACCCGCAAGAAGAAATCGACAAACTGCCCGAAAGCGTCGCCGTCGAAAAAGTCGAAGCATTGCATGTCCCCCAACTCAATGCCGAACGCCATATCGTCATCATCCGCAAAAAGGCCGTCTGAAAACAACCCAAGCATACCGAATAACGGTACAATCCAGCCATCCACACTTAACACGACAGCAAAGCACATGAGCGCACAAATCCTCGCCGTCGCCAACCAAAAAGGCGGAGTCGGCAAAACCACCACCACCGTCAACCTAGCCGCCTCCCTGGCCTCCAAAGGCCGCCGCGTCCTCGTCGTCGACCTCGACCCCCAAGGCAACGCCACCACAGGCAGCGGCATCAACAAAGCCACCATCGAAAACGGCGTTTACCAAGTTGTCCTCGGCGAAACCGACATCCCCAACGCCGTCGTCCGCAGCAAAGAAGGCGGCTACGACGTATTGGGTGCCAACCGCACACTGGCCGGCGCAGAAGTCGAACTCGTCCAAGAAATCGCACGCGAAATCCGCCTCAAAAACGCCCTGCAGCTCGTTGCCGACGACTACGACTACGTCCTCATCGACTGCCCCCCGTCCCTGACCCTGCTCACCCTCAACGGCCTGGTCGCCGCCAACGGCGTCATCGTCCCCATGCTTTGCGAATACTACGCCCTCGAAGGCATTTCCGACTTAGTGGCCACCGTCCGTAAAATCCGCCAAGCCATCAACCCCGACCTCGACGTAACCGGCATCGTCCGCACCATGTACGACAGCCGCAGCCGCCTCGTCGTCGAAGTCAGCGAACAGCTCAAACAACACTTCGGCAACCTGCTCTTCGATACCGTCATCCCCCGCAACATCCGCCTCGCCGAAGCCCCCAGCCACGGCCTCCCCGCCCTCGCCTACGACGCCCACGCCAAAGGCACCCAGGCTTATCTCGACTTGGCCGATGAACTGATTGCACGGTTGGAAAAATAAACAGAAATATGAATATAAAAAGGCCGTCTGAAAGTTGGGAAATACTTTCAGACGGCCTTTGGTTTAGTTAGGAAGAACATTTTTAAAAAAGACCGCGTGCGTGCGTACCGCACACACGCGGTTGCAGGCTACGGCTTACTAATGCGCAAAAAGCAAATGGTAAAATAAATACTTTACAATGTATAATTTTTACCTTATAGTGTAAAAATCTCACGATAGCTAGTGAAAAAATATTTTTTAACTATTTAGAAAAAGGACTACTTATGAACAAATTTGCCTTTTGGAATAATAAAGGTGGAACAGGTAAAACTAGTTTGGCATTTCAAACTATTTGTACTTATGCACAAAAATACCCAGAAAAAAGAATTCTAGTTGTAGATTTATGTCCACAAGCAAATCTATCTGAGTTATTGCTTGGAGGCCAATCAGGTGGAGGAACACAACGATTCATGAAAATTATCCATGGTGTGGATACCCGTAAAAGTATTGGTGGTTACTTTCATAAAAGATTATCATCACCGTTTGATGCAAATAATATAAATCCTAATGATTATATTATTACTCCATACCATGAAGAGACACAACATGGAAATAATAATATTGCCAGTAACATTGATTTAATTTGTGGAGACCCACTCATTGAGTTACAAACCAGTGCAATGAATACATTATCAAATACAGAAATTCCAACAATAAATAGCTGGGAAAAAATTATTGATTGGCTGAATGATTTATTAAATGCGACAGAAGGTATGTATGATCAAGTGTTTATTGATACGAATCCAAGTTTTTCGATATATACGCAAATTGCCCTAGCTGCTGCTGATGGCGTAATTGTTCCAGTTATGGCTGATGACTCATCAAGAAGAGCTTTTCAAAATGTATTAGCACTGTTATATGGTATAAGGTTACCTTCTGATGTATATAAGCAATATACTTTTGCTACTAAAATGCAATCATATGGTAAAAGAGTACCTAAAATTAAACTTATTGTTAGAAATAGGATGACCCAATATATGGGGGAAGCATCTGCTTATAATGCAGTATTACAAGGTATTAATGATGATCTGCAAGATGCTATTTCAGCATATCCTGAATATTTTGACTTTAATAACTTAGAAAAAGGTACGGTAAGCATTAAAGATTTTGGCACTACAGGTGTTGTTTCTTTTGCAAGAGGCTGTCCTTTTATTAATATGAGCTCTGGTACTCTAACTGTGAATAAAAAACGAATCGTTGTGAAACGTGAGTATTTAGATACAATTCAATTTCATATCGGAGAATTAGTAAAAAAAATATAATTTGAAACTTGATTTAAAACCCACAATGTTATAAGTATAAAGCAAAGCATTGTGGGTGAAATGCGTTACCTAGATATTCCTTCCCACTCCTTCAACAACCTCTTCACCGACACCGGATACGGCGTCTTCAACTCTTGCGCAAACAGCGACACTCTCAATTCTTCAATCATCCATTTAAACCCTGCAAGGTCGTCTGAAACGGGTAGTCCTTGTTTCACCAAGCTGTCGGTTTTTTCCTGCCACATTTGTTCCAACTCTTGGATATCGGCTTCGCGGGCGGCGTCTCGTGATGGGTTGCTGCTGTATTTTTCAAGACGCAGGGTCATGGCTTTGAGGTAGATGGGGAGGCGCGGCCATTGTGCCCACGGGGTGCGGGTGGCGAAGCCGGCGGCGAGCAGGGTTTGCAGGCGTTGACGCAGGAGGTGGGTAAGCGGGTGTTTGCCGAGTTTGCCGTTGAGTTCGGCGTAGGCGGCGGCGGTTTCCTGCAGGTAGCGGCTGAGGGCTTCTTTGACGGCAGGCAGGCGGCTGCGGGCGCGTTTGATTTGTTCTTTGAAGGCTTTTTCGTTGCGCGGCAGCTCGTCTTCGCCGATAAAGGCGCGGTCACAGACGGCCTGTGTGAGGTCGTCGCGCAGGGTGTCGGCGTTGATGTGTTTGAGCAGCATGGCGGCTTGGGTGAAGCCTTGGATGCCTTTGTTCAGGTCTTTAACTTGTTCTTTTAGTTGCAGTTTCATGAGTTCGATCACGCCTAATCTGTGGGCTTGTTCGGCGGCGGCAGATGTGTCGAACAGGCGCAGGGCGATGCGGCCGTCTTTTTCTTTTTGCAGGCCGAGGTAGCCGGTGAGCTGTTGTTTGCCGCGTGCGAACTTGATGGATTCGGGCAGAGTGCCGATGTCCCATGTGGTCACGTTGTCGCGCTCGAATTCTTGGGTGTTGTCGCGGAAGGTGACGGCGGCGGCTTGGCCGAGCTGTTGTTGCAATTCGTGCAGTTTGCGGCCGCCGGCAAGCTCTTGTCCGCCGTCGTCGATAATGCGCAGATTCAGATAGCAGTGTTCGGGCAATTCTTGCGCCGCCCATGCGTCTTGGTCGATTTGCTCGAGAATCCGCATATCGCCGGCGCTCTTGGCGATAAAGTGTGCCAACTGGGGAATGATGGCCGCTTGGCGGTCAGGATTGCTTTCGAGAAATTTGGTGATGAAATCGGGTACGGGCACGCAAATGCGGCGGATTTGCTTCGGCAGTGCTTTAATCAGTAGCTGGATTTTTTCACGTAACATACCGGGCACCAGCCATTCAAGCGACGGCGCGTGCAGGCGGTTGAGGACGGTCAGCGGCACGGTCATGGTCACGCCGTCGAGCGGATGGTGCGGCTCGAAGCGGTAGGAAAGTTTGAACTTGCCGTCTGCGGTTTGCCAGAATTTGGGGAATTGCTCTTCGGTAATGTGCGCGGCGGCGTGTTGCATCAGATCGTCGCGGCTGAGGAACAGCAGGCGCGGATTGTCGCGCTCGGCGGTTTTGAGCCAGGCTTCAAAGGTACGGATATCGGCAAGGGGCAAAGGTTTCAGACGGCCTTTTTGAGATGCTGGCTGCTTTTTGGGTTTGGGGTTGTCTGAAACATTTTGTCGGGTATGTGAACTCGGTTCACGCTCGCGGTTGGACGCATCTTTGGCATCTGCGTGCGCGGCTTGCGCCACACGCCCTGCGTTTCGCTGGTTTGCTTGTCCGTTTTGTCCGGCTACGTTATCCGACTGGGTTTGTCCGCCCTCTTCACTTCCCCAAACGCCGCCTTTCGCATCTTTCCACACCAGCTCGGGCAGGCGTTCGTTATAAAACGCAAACAGGGCTTCGTCATCGACCAATACGTCTTGCTTGCGCGATTTGTGTTCGAGTTCGGTAATTTCTTTAATCAGCTTTTTATTGTGGACAAAAAAGGCCGTCTGAAGATTGCTTTCCTGCGCCACCAATGCGCCGCGGATAAAGATTTCGCGCGCTTCTTCGGGTGCAACTTTGCCGTAAGACACGGGGCGGCGCGGCAATACGGTCAGGCCGTAAAGCGTCACGCGTTCGCTGGCGACGACTTCGCCGCGTTTTTGTTCCCAGTGTGGCTCGAAATAGTGGTAGCGGACGAGGTGCGGCGCTTCCTGCTCTATCCATTCGGGCTGGATAACGGCGACGTCGCGCGCGTAAAGGCGCGTGGTCTCAACCAATTCTGCCGCCATCACCCATTTGGGTTTGGCTTTGAACAGGGCGGAGGCGGGAAAAAGGTGGAAGCGGCTGCCGCGCGCACCGGTGTAGTCGTTGCCGTCGGGCGATTTCATGCCGACGTTGGCGATAAGGCCGGTCAGCAGGGCGCGGTGGATTTGTTCGTAGCCGGCTTCTTTTGCGGCGCGGATTTGGGCGCGGTGTTGTTTCTTATCCAGTTGTTTTTGTTTGAGTTTGGCCGCTAAATCTTGGTCACCTTGGCTTTCAGACGGCCTTAATTGTTCTTGGGAAGGAGGTTGTCTAAACGCGGCTTCTTTGGTGGTTAAGCCCATTTCAATCGCGGTTTGGGCAAGCTGGTGGTGCAGCTCGCGCCATTCGCGCATCCGCAGGTGCGACAGGAAATATTGGCGGCACCATTGCACCAGCTGCTTGTTGGACAAACCTTTATCACGCTCGCGCTGGAAGCTGTCCCAAATATTCAGATAGGCAAGAAAGTCGGATTGCTTGTCGGTAAAGCGTTCATGCGCCTTGGCGGCGGCATCGCGCGCTTCCAAAGGCCGCTCGCGCGGGTCTTGAATCGACAGCGCGGACGCAATCACCAGTATTTCCGCCATACAGTCGTGCTTCTTCGCCGCCAGCAAAATACGCGCGATTTTCGGGTCAATGGGCAGGCGCGCCATTTGTTCGCCGAGCTTGGTCAGGCGGTAGCGCGTGTTGGTACCGATATGGCCCGAACTGTTCTGCAGGCCGTCTGAAACATTGACTGGGTTGGATCGGGCATCCATGCCTGATCCGCGTACTTGGTTTTTCATATTTTGCATAGTCTTGTCGGTCGGGCATCTTCCCCGACATCATCTAAATTTGTCTTTATTGGTTTTCACGCCGCTTATTGCGGATAAACATATTCCGCCTTGCCGTCGCGAATGTTCAAGCTGCCTGCATCGCCTGTAATCAGATTGCCCGTTACCGAGCCTTCGCTACAACCTGAAACCGGCATATCGTAGCCCAGCGTGTGAATCAGGAACGTTGAAAGCTGCTGATGGAAGGCAATCTCGCAAGGTGCAAAAGCTTGGTTGGCAGCCTGTTGCACGACCTTATCCGGGCTGTACAACACCAGCGGCACGAGATAGCTGTCGGGCTGCACCGTGCCTTGATTGTAGGTATCTTGGCGCACATACTGACCATGATCGGAGGTATAGGCAAACAGCCAGTTGCCGTCAGGCTGCTTTTGCAGCTGCTCGAATACGGTTTGAATCATTTGGTCGGTTTTGTGGATGGTGTTGTCGTACTTATCCACAATATTGGCTTCGCCGAATACTTTATCTTGAGGCTGCAACAATACGCCGTATGGGACGTGCGAACCGCGTTGGTGCAACACGATAAAATGCTTGCCCTGCTGCAAATTGATTTTGTCAAACAGCGGCAGCAGCTTCTCATCAGGCATATTGTCGCTGTTGCCGTAACCAAGCTGCGTCGGCTGAATCAGATGGTCTATCCATTTCTTACCGATTAAGTTCAAAATCGCCATCTCGTTTTCAGCCTGCGCGCTGTAAAAATACGTTTCATAGCCCTGCTCTTTGGCAAGGCGGAACATATTGGTATCGCCGCTGCTGATTTGCTCATAGCCGTTGGCATGCGGTATCGCATTGAAAAAGCTGGGCAGGGACACAGCCGTCATCAACGCGGCGGAATAGCTTTGTTTCACAATCGGCTTAAAGTCGGCTTGCGAAAGCTGGGTCAAAAACGGCGAAGTCTCACGCCCGTAGCCAAACAGTTTCAAATGCGCCGCGCTTTCGCTTTCGCCCATAATCAGGACGATATTTTGAATACCGCCCTGCCCGATTTTGCTTGGCGCAGGCTGTTTGAACACAGGAATCTTGCTTAAATCAAACAACTGATACGGCAACACGCGCCCGACAAAATAGCCGAAACTGAAATAATTGGCTTTGATGCGGCTGTATGTCGGTTTGGGCGAAATACCGTGTTCCTGCGTCGTACTGAATGAGCGTCCAAAAATCAGCAACATCGCCGCAATAAACAAAATATCGGCGGCAAAATGCGTCTTACGGCGGAACTTGGCAAGACTGCAAAACAACACGACTTCCAACACGCCCCACACCACAGGCAGCCACAACTTATCCAACATCGACGCGCCCGCGCTGCCGACTTCGGTAACCTCTTTCAGCATCAGCCAATAGTTAATGCCCGTCATCCAGCTTTGATAAACCGCATAATGCACATTATTGGCAATAATGCTGAACGCGAAAAATAGCGCAATCAACAAACGCGTCGCCTTATAACGCGCAAACAGATACAGCGCAGCAATCACAAATGTCAGCGCAAACGTTTCCGCCATTTTCGCCGCCGGCAGGGTTTCAATCCCGAATACAAAGCGATAGGCAATTTCGCTGGCAGTAAGTAGAAATGAATACAGAAAGAGAACGAAAAGGGATTTTTTCATAATAGGAAGTTCACAATAAAAGTTGCATGCCGGGTTTTGGGTGTGCGGCAACGGTATTCTTCAGCAGCTATCTGTTTACAGATTGTTTTTCAAAAAACGAGTTCGTCTGAAAGTGGTTTGTCATTTGTCAGATTGTGTCGAGCATGAATACCCAATCTACTCTATTTATAGTGGATTAAAATTGCAATGATACGGCGTTGCCAACGCCCTTATGTACTACCCGTACACGGCGGGCGTTGCCGCCTTGTCTCATTTTTATTTTAATCCACTATAATTTTTCCTTTTAAGAATTTTCCAGTCGTTCCATTCAGTTTATCTCTTGAAATTAATTTGGCTTTAAATTCAAAATTTTTACTGATTCGCACAATTAATAGTTGTTCAAAACTTCCTTTTTTCTTCACGACTACTTGGTTATGTTGTTTTAAAGGAGATATGGTTTTCACTTCAACCAGTTTTCCGTTAATGAAACCATCAGAACCTTCGTGGTTAACGTCCTTATGCCTTTTTAATCCGTATTCTAATTCAGCATAAAGTTCACCTAGTTCTCCCCAAATTTGTAAATATCTTCCTGTAAGTGAATAATATTCTTTTGCATTTTCAATTAAACTATTAAATATTTGCTCTTTAAAATAAGCAGTTTCTTCGTCTTCAATTGTTTCATAACTGACTTGAACATCCGTATCCCAATCTTTAATATCATCAAATAAATTATCAATAATTTGGGTATTTCTATCATCATCTAAATAAACAGCCTCGTAAGGTGCATATCCACAAACTGCGGCTTCCATAATTTCTTCATTACTATAACCACGGTCTCGCATTTCCCATAAAAAATCATAATCACTCATGTTTATACTCCATATATTTTTGTTAATTTTCTAACAGATAGGTCGGACATTTATGTCCAATATTTTTTATAGCTCATCCATCTTCGTCGGGCATTTATGCCCGACCTACGTTTTTCAGACGACCTCCACCGCCCCCAATTCCAGCAACACCTGAAAACCATCATTGATATACCGCTGGTCCGGTGCTTCGAGGAATGGGAACGCCGCCACATCGCCCAGGTTCAGCGATGCCATGCGCAGGATGACGGCGGCGAGGTTGCTGCGGACGATTTCGGGGTCGGTGAATTCGGGGCGGCTGTTGAAATCTTCTTCTGAAAACAGTCGGATACATACGCCTGCGGAGACGCGGCCGCAGCGGCCGGAGCGTTGGCGGGCGGCGGCTTGGGAGATTTTTTCGACATGAAGCTGCTCCACTTTTGCCCGTGCGGAATAGCGTTTGACGCGCGCGAGGCCGGTGTCGATGACGTATTTGATGCCCGGCACGGTGAGTGAGGTTTCGGCGACGTTGGTTGCTAACACAATGCGGCGTTTCGCGCCGGTGGGGTGAAAGATTTTGTGCTGTTCGGCGTGCGACAGGCGTGCGAACAGGGGCAGGATTTCGTCGTTGCGGCGCAGCGTGGATTTTCGCAGGGCTTCGGCGGCTTCGCGGATTTCGCGCTCGCCCGGCAGGAACACCAAAATATCGCCTTCGCCGTAGCGCGCCAATTCGTCGGCTGCATCGACAATCGCGTCGGTCAGCTCGACTTCTGCGTCGTCTTCGTCTTTGCTGGCCAGCGGGCGGTAGAGGATTTCGACGGGATAGGTGCGCCCGCTCACTTCCAGCACAGGCGCGCCGTTGAAGTGTTGGGAGAAGCGTTCTGCATCTATCGTTGCCGAGGTGATGATGACTTTCAAGTCGGGGCGGCGCGGCAGCAGCTGTTTCAAATAGCCCAAGAGGAAGTCGATGTTCAGGCTGCGTTCGTGCGCTTCGTCGATGATAATCGTGTCGTAGGCGGCGAGATAACGGTCGGTCTGGGTTTCCGCCAGCAGGATGCCGTCGGTCATCAGCTTGACGCAGGCATCGCGCGAGGTGTGGTCGGTGAAGCGCACTTTATAGCCGACCGCGCTGCCGATTTCCGATTTCAATTCTTCGGCAATTCGCTCCGCCACCGAGCGCGCGGCCAAACGGCGCGGTTGGGTATGCCCGATCAAACCCGCCGCCCCGCGTCCGAGTTCCAAACAAATCTTGGGCAGCTGCGTGGTTTTGCCCGAACCGGTTTCGCCGCATATAATCGTAACCTGATTTTCGGCAATGGCTTTTTTGATTTCGTCGAGTTTTTCGTGAACGGGCAGCGTGTTATCGAATTCGGGCTTGGGCAGTTTGGACAGGCGTTGCAGATAAAGATCGTGCGATTTTTTGTATTTTTCTTCAACCTTGGCCAAGCCGCCGTATTTTTTTGGGTTTTTAAAGGCGGATTGCAGAAAATGGCGGTCTTTGGAGAGGGTTTGGGCGAAATCGGGTTGCGGCATGATGGTGCAATAAATTGAATAATGTGAAAAGAATGGAATTATAGCAAAAGGCCGTCTGAAACTTGCTTGCTTTCAAGTTTCAGACGGCCTTTGTATGGATAAACCGTTTTAGTCGGCGGCGTGCCAAGGTTTTTGCATACCGGCGTGGAAACTCGGTTTTTCTCCGCCCCACAAGGTGTCGATGTCGTAGAAGTCGCGCACGGCAGGGAGCATGACGTGGACAACGAGGTCGCCTGCGTCGACGAGCGTCCATTCGCCGCTGTCGCCTTCGGTGCTGAGGATTTCGAAACCGGCTTCTTTCAAATCGACGGCAACGTTGTTCGCCAGTGCTTTGACTTGGCGTGTGCTGTCGCCGCTGGCAATAATCATGCGGGCGAACAGGGAAGTTTTGTCTTGAGTTTCCAAAACAGAGATGTCTTTGGCTTTAATGTCTTCGAGGGCGTTTACGGCCACTTCGACCATTTTTTGCAGGTCTTGCAATTCTTGTTCGTTCATTGTTTTCCTAGTTGAAATGTTTTCAGACGGCATTATAGCTTATCTGCCTGAATAAACGCTATTTTTCATAGAGTTTGTGTTGGCGGATGTATTGGGCAACGGGTTGCGGCAGGCCGTCTGAATGGTGCGTTTTGGCAAGATTGGCACGGATTTGGGTGGAGCTGGTGTTGTGCAGCGGCGCGTTGAGGATGCGGACGCTGCCGTTTTGCAGGGCTTCGCCGAGCCATGCGTGCAATTCGCGCGGGGTTTTGTTGAGGTTGTCGCCTTGGCGCATGGCGATGGCGATATGGGTCTGGCGCACAAGGGTTTGCCATTTTTTCCATGTGTGCAGCTGCATCAGGCTGTCGCTGCCCATCAGCCACCACAGTTGCGCGCCGGGAAACTGCTGGCGGAAGATTTGGACGGTGTCAAACGTATAAGTCGCGCCGTCGCGGACGATGTCGCAGTCGCTGGCGGCGAATTTCGGCTCGTCGGCGATGGCGAGTTCGACCATATTGAGGCGCTCTTGTGCCGGCGTGCGCGTGCTGTCTTTGTGGTACGGGTCGCCTGCCGGCAGGAAGACGACGAGGTCCAAACCGATTTCGTCGGCAAAGGCGCGGGCGATGTGGAGGTGGCCGTTGTGAATGGGGTCAAACGTGCCGCCGAATAATCCGATGTTTTTCATTTTGGGTAGTGTCTGCGTTAGATGTTTTGGCCGTCTGAAGCAGGCAGGCTGCCGTCAACAATCAGGTTGAGCTTGCCGGTGGTCGGGTGGATGACCAGGCCGTGGATGGCGATGTTGTCGGGCATCAGCGGATGTTTGCGAATCAGCTCGACGGTATGGCGCACGCTGTCTTCGACATCGTCAAAACCGGTCAGCCAGTTGTCCAAATCGATACCGGCGTTGCGCAGGGTTTCGATGCGGTCGTCGGGGATATTGCTGTCATGTACGCGTTGGAGGAACTCTTCGGCGTGCAATCCGCGCATACCGCAGTCGTGGTGGGCAATGACCATGATTTCTTTGACTTTGAGTTCAAATACGGCCACCAACAAACTGCGCATCACCGAACCCCAAGGGTGGGTCACCAGCGCGCCGGCGTTTTTG
>NZ_JBQCXF010000055.1:0-14371 GCF_051956635.1 Neisseria sp. P0022.S010
CAAACCATAATGTGCAGTTGATGGCGGCGACGAGGGGTTGCAACGGCGAGCCGGGGTTGCCGGCAAGGTTGTTTTGGATTTGCGGGATATAAGAAACGTACATACCGACGGCGGCCAGGGTGGCGACAACGGAGAGGATACGCATTTGTTTTTCAGTCATGGGGTTTCCTTTCTGACTTGAGTTACAGGATTTTGAATCGCTTGATTTTCAGACGACCTGCCGGATTTGACGGCCATCTGAAAAATTCGCTTTATTGTTTCGCCGCTTTGATATTGTCAATGAATTTGTCAAACAGATAACCGACATCTTGCGGACCCGGGCTGGCTTCGGGGTGGCCTTGGAAGCAGAACACGGGTTTGTCTGTCAGTTCGATACCTTGCAAGGTGTTGTCGAACAAGGATTTGTGGGTAATGCGTGCGTTGGTAGGCAAAGTGTCGGCATCGACGGCGAAACCGTGGTTTTGGCTGGTAATGACGACTTTGCCACTATCCAAATCTTGTACAGGGTGGTTGGCACCGTGATGGCTGAAGCGCATTTTCAGGGTTTTCGCGCCGATAGCGAGGCTGATCAGCTGGTGTCCCAAACAAATACCGAAAATCGGTTTGCCGCTTTCCATCAGTTTTTGTACGGCTTTGATGGCGTAGTCGCAAGGCTCGGGGTCGCCGGGGCCGTTGGACAGGAATACGCCGTCAGGATTGAGTGCCAATACTTCTTCCGCGCTGGTTTGCGCCGGAACGACGGTCAGGCGGCAGCCGCGTGAGGCGAGCATGCGCAGGATGTTGGTTTTAACGCCGAAATCGTAGGCGACGACATGGTAAGGCTGTTCGGAAGGGGTAACGAAACCTTTGCCCAATTTCCATTCGCCTTCGGTCCATTCGTAAGTTTCTGTGCAGGAAACTTCTTTGGCCAAGTCTTTGCCGACCATGCTGCCGAATGCGGCAATCAGTTCTTGTGCTTTTTCAACGGTGGCATCTGCACCGGTCAAGATTGCACCGCCTTGCGAGCCTTTTTCGCGCAACAGGGTGGTCAGGCGGCGGGTGTCGATGTCGGCGATGGCGACGGTTTTGTTGCGTACCAAATAGTCGTGCAGGCTTTCGGAGGCGCGGAAGTTGCTGTGCAAGAGCGGTAGGTCGCGGATAATCAAACCGGCGGCGTAAACGCTGCGGCTTTCTTCGTCTTCGGCGTTGGTGCCGGTATTGCCGATGTGGGGGTAGGTGAGGGTAACGATTTGTTTGCAGTAGGAAGGGTCGGTCAGGATTTCTTGATAGCCGGTCATGGAAGTGTTGAACACGACTTCGCCGGAAGTCGAACCTTCGTAACCGATTGATGTGCCGTGAAATACGCTGCCGTCAGCGAGAACGAGAAGAGCCGGAGTGGTCATGATGGAATCCTGTTTGCCTGATGATGGTCGGTTCGAAAAAAATGGGTCGGGCCGTCTGAAAAATAAAATTGTTTACAAAAAAGACAGCCTTCGGAAATCTCGGCTAAAAAAAAACACGCTCCGCAGCTTTGATTTTGCTGTGTAACGTGCTTTTTCAGACATAGCGGTCTATGCCGTAGAAGCAGTGTATTTTAAGTCAAAATGATAGGAATTTCAAGCATAGAGCAAGGAGTCGATAATTTAAAAATGTTTTACCTTTACGGGACAATCCCTTGCTTTTGGAATGCCTGATGAGTAAGGTTGAACTAAATATCCAGTCGGGCCGTCTGAAAACTGATCAGGCAGATTGTTTCATTTTTGTTGTGTTTGAAATGTAGGCGTAGGGAAATTCAGCTGAATCAAACATGGAACAGGCTGTTTATGCTAAAATCGTAGCCTTATAAAAAATAAAAACAATGTCATTTTTAGCTGAGATTATCCGATGAAAAAAGAACACATTATGCAAAACGCTCCATCAGGCCGCCATCGCCTCATTCATGCAAGCGTCGCTTCCGCTTTAGCGCTTATCAGCTTTTCCGTTCAGGCAAATACGCAGCAATTTGCCAAAATTCCGTTTTACCTGCAAAACGAAACCGCCGTCAACGGCCAACCCAAAGTCAAACACAATATTATGTTTTTGATTGATGACTCGGGCAGTATGCAATGGAATGTGCAAGGTAAGGAAACATCTGTATGGGCTGATAAAAGAATAACGATTACTAAGGAGGCTCTAAAGTCAGTATTGCAGGAGTATGGCAAAAAACAACAATTCCAGTGGGGTTTGCAAACCCTGCATAATAATGGTGGTACTGATATTCCAGATAAGGAGGGCTTTACCGATGATTGGCAGGACGTTCAAAAGAGGGTAGATGGTATCGACCCTGGTCATGCTACGCCAATCACGCGCCGTTATTATGAAGTAGTCAAAAACGTTGTGATGCCCAAAATCAAATACCGTTGTCAGAAGTCTTATGTGATTGTGATGTCGGACGGTGATGCCAATATGAGTTGTAGCAATCAGAGTTATGGTGAGGATCCTCGCTTATCTCGCAATACTAACTTCAACTATGATAGGGATGATTACTATTCAAACTATTACCGCAATATTGAACGTAGTGCGGGTACGTCTGCATACCAATATTTCGGTCCGTCTGAGGCAAAAGCTTATGAGAATAATCATAAGCAGGGCGAAAAATTTGGCCATTTTGATTTGCCGATTTATGATCCGACCCAAGAGATTCCGGAAGCGGAAAAAAAATTCCAATGTCAAAATACAAGGTATAGAAAAGATGCATCTGGCAATTGGGTTTTTTTGCCTAATTATAAGAATGGTAAACGTGAAGTTGAAGGTATTGGCGAAATCATTGTTCCTTATTGGGATAGAAACTATAAGGATGAAAAACGCGGTATGCGATTCTTTAGTCAAACTTTGGCAGAAAAAGACATCAAAACAGAAAAAGATGGCAAAGATGCTGCAGATAAGAGCTGGGATGGTGATCCAAGCGATCCCAAAGGTGTAGATTACAGCAAGCAATTGGTTCAGACTTTTACTGTGGGTTTTGGTGAAGGAATTTCTGAAGTCGGGAGAGAGTATCTGGAAAACGGTGCAAGCCGTAAAAACTGGTATTTTAATGCTGCGAAAAAAGAAGATTTGCTTGTAGCTTTTAAAGCCATCGTCGACAATATTGAAAATGACAGCAAAAATACGAAATTTGAAGGAGTATCCTCTACTGCGCCGGCAACGACCAGTACAGGTATTCCCGATATGGCGGCAACGGTTCATTTGAATACCGGCTCTTGGAGCAGTCAATTGCGGTTTTATAAATTAAACCGTGATGGTACGCCTATCAATACGACAAAGTTTGACCAGCCATCATTTAATAATCGCCTTACTTTGGTTAATGACGGCAGTAAGACCTATTTTATCGATAGAGTTGCAGACAATGGGGCTTCAAATGCCAAATTTGGCATTTCAGACGGCAGTGCAAAAGATAAGTTGGAATGGAAAAATGCATTGCTGAAATGGACTGGCCGAGCAGGTAGTGATGAAGCCATCAAAGCGGATGCAGGAGCAAAAGGTTATAGCCAGTCTTATCGTATCCGTCCGACTGACCCTAATGATCCAAATAAAGATGAACGTAATTTGGGCGATATTTTAGACGGTTCGGTTGCTGCTATTGGGAATAAGGATAAAGGCCGTCAAGAGTTTTTGGTCGTCGCTGCCAATGACGGCATGGTACATATTTTCCGTAATGATACGCCTAGCAATCCTTATGACTTGAAACTCAGCTATATTCCGGCAGGCATGGAACGCGAGGACGATCAAGGCCAAGCAACAACTTTAGGTAAAGTTCTGAAAGATATTGCACGCGATGGTTACGGCTCCGGCACACCACACCGCTATATGGTTAATGGTGGTTTTGTTCTCCGCCAAACACCTGATAAGAAGCAAACCTTTATGTTTGGTGCGATGGGTCAGGGTGGACGCGGTGCGTATGCGTTGAATATTGGTGCGGTAGCTAACAGCGATCGTAGTGGTTGGAATACGACTGTACCTTTGTTTGAAACAGAAAAAGGCTCTGGCAATAAGCTGGGCTATACCATTGGTTCGACACAAATCGGCCGTGTTTCCATTAAACGCAATGCTACTCCGGTTAATCTGGAATCTGACGTGCGTTATGCAGGCTTCTTGGCCAGCGGTTATCGTACTGAAGATGTGAACAGTGCCGATAATGAAACGGCTTTATATGTCTATGATATGACAGGTAAAGAGGCTGGGACGAAAAATACTGGCACTAATGTTTCTTCTTCTAAAGCCGGTGAACTCTTGGCTAAAATTCCTGCACCCAATGGCAAAGGCGGCCTCTCTACCCCTACTTTGGTAGATACCGATTTTGACGGCATTGTCGATATTGCCTATGCCGGCGACCGTTATGGCAATATGTTCCGCTTTGACTTGAGTGGCGAAACGCCTTCCAAATGGTCTGCACAGATGATTTTCCAAGGTTCGGGTAATCAACCGATTACGTCTGCGCCTGCGGTATCGCGCCGCAGCAAAGATAAGTATGTTGTTATTTTTGGTACAGGTAGCGAGATTTATCAGAATGAATTGAATAATACCAACGGTCAAATCAATGCCGTTTACGGTATTTACGATGATGTATCTGATAAAGCAGTTTTGGCAAACAGCAGTGAGTTGGAACAGCAAACCAGAGAAAGTGACGGCGAACACATTTACGTCAGCGATAATAAGGTTGGTGAAGATAAAAAAGGCTGGAGTCTGACTTTAGATCCGAATGAACGTGTGACTGTCAAACCGACGATGATTTTGCGTACAGCCGTCGTGACCATCCGCAAGTATGAAACCAAAACAATTCATACTGACTCTTCCAGTGCCGATGTTTGTTTGCCGGACAGTACGTCCACACAAACGACTGCGAAAACGATTATTCTGGGCGTCAATGCGGAAAACGGCGGCCGTTTGGGTTTGCGTGATGCGCGTATTTCCGATAAAAACCGCCAATTCATCAAACGTGAAAACAACGGTCAAGTTTATTACGCCAGCGGTATGGTGTTTGACGGTGTGGTCAACTTTACTTATCTGAACGGCTCTAAGGCTGATGATTCTCCGGTAACCGCCGATGGCGATAGCGGTGGCACGGGTACGGATAAAGAGTTGAACGCTACGCCGAGTGTGCCAAACAATAAATGTTTTGCAACCCAAGCCGAGCGCAGTCTGTTGACCAACTCTGATAAGATGCACAGTCTGAAAGTGGAAGGCCGGAAATGCGGACTCAAACGCATCAGCTGGCGTGAATTGTTCTTTTAATCGGTAAGGCTTGAGTATCGAGGCCGTCTGAATGTTTCAGACGGCCTTTTTGTTGAGTGATAATAATTGAGAGATGTTGGATTAAAAAATAGAAAACCTTGTTTGTGGGTAAAACGGTTTGATTAAATTAAAAGCCTGGATAAGTCCAAACGGTAGGTTTTAGTCGTTTCTTTTTTCTACTTTCTGTTATTGAAATGAGAAGTTAAAAGGCCGTCTGAAAAGATATTTTCAGACGGCCTTTGATTAAAAAGAGCGAGTCAAAGAGCGCATTGTTAGATGCTGTTTTTAATGATTTTCCGCAGGGTGGACAGTTGTCGGCGGCTGACGGGCAACGGGGTTGGAATATCGAGAATTTTTGCGCCCCATGTGGATGCGTATTCGTCGTTTTCGTCATCGTCCAGTCGAATCAGGCTGTCGAGGGTGTGGCGGAAGACGAGGGCGTTGCGGTGGATGCGGATGACTTTGTCGCCAAGCAACTCTTCCCAGTAAACCAGGGTCTTCGGTAATTCGTAGCTGTGGCCATCGCCGGTAAACAGATAGACGGTTTTGTGTTCCGCCATCAGATAACGCGCCTGTTGCCAGGGGATTTCGACCATGCGTTCGCGGTTATACACTTTGAAATGGGTGAAACTGTCTGCTTTTTCGCGGTTTTTCTCGATGATGCGGTCAAGCGCGGTTTGCAGGCGGGTCATTTTGATCGGTTTGAGCAGATAGTCTGCGGCAGCCAGCTCGAACGCGCGCAGGGCGTGTTCTTCGTAGGCTGTGGTGAATACAATTTCCGGCTGGCGTTTGGCGGTACGCTTGATGCGTTCGACAAACTCGAGACCGTCAATTTCCGGCATGCCGATGTCGGCAAATACGATGTCGACTTCGTGGACACTCAGCCACTCCAATGCTGGCATGGCATGGTGAAAGACGTTGAGCAGTACGACATTGCACTCTTCCAATAATACACGCAAGCGTTCTGCTGCTAATACTTCGTCTTCTACAATAATGGCACTTGGCATAGCGGTATTCTTTTTGTTGTATCGTGGGAGATCTGCCGCGCTTTGTCATCCTCAATAACGCGTCAGCCGTATGTTGTTACAACCTTGAAATTATCAGTTTGTGACAATTTTAGGAAATTTTTGAAATATACATGATTTTTCGCTTCTTGGGCATGGTTTGGAATGAATCTGAAGATTACTTACATAATTTTATGAAATATTGTAATACCTAGAGTAATTTTGTTGTAATCGTGCTAATTCATTTCGTGATAATGGACGATTTTGGGATTTTGTCCATTTGCCAGTGCGCCACCGCCCAATCGAGTAATTCTTGCGGACGGTTTACGGCGGGTGCATCGGGTAGGTTGAGGTAGGTTAGGACTTGGCGGAGAAGCTGTTCTTTTTGATTCAAATCCAAAGCCGGGGCAAGGGTTTGTTTTGACCATTTTTGCCCTTGGCTGTTGGTCAATAGGGGAAGGTGGGCGTAGACCGGTGTGGGAACGCCGAGGCATTGTTGCAGATAGATTTGGCGTGGCGTGGAAACGAGCAAGTCCTGACCGCGAACAATATGCGTTATGCCTTGGTCGGCATCGTCGGCAATCACGGCAAGCTGATATGCCCAATAGCCGTCGGCACGAAGCAGGACGAAATCGCCGATATCGTGTGCCAGATTTTGTGCGTAATGTCCGACAATGCCGTCTGAAAAACCGATTACGCGATCGGGAACTTGAATGCGCCATGCCGGAGTTTTGTTTTGCGTGTCGGGTCTTTGCTGAGGATTGCGGCAACGGCCGTTATACACAAATCCGTCTGCGCCATGTGTTGCCGCCGCCTGCCAGTCTTTGCGGCTGCAATAGCAGGGATACACCAGCCCGGCTGCTTTGAGGCGGTCGAGTGTGTCTTGATATAGGTCGTAACGGCGGCTTTGATAGGCGACTTCGCCGTCCCACTCAAAGCCGAAAGCCTCAAGCGTGCGCAAAATGTCGTCGGCGGCGCCGGGCATTTCGCGCGGGGGGTCAAGGTCTTCAATGCGGACCAGCCATTTGCCCTGATGAGCGCGCGCGTCGGCATAGGAGGCGACGGCGGTCAGTAGGGAGCCGATATGAAGCAGGCCGGTAGGGCTGGGGGCGAAACGTCCTATATACATGGCAGGGTGGTTTTTGTAGGGCAGGGGCAGCATGCCTGCACGGTATTCAAATCGTGATAGAAAAGGGCGTGCCGTACACGCCCGAATTTGGGTTTCAGACGGCCTGAGACTTTTCAAAATGATTTAAGTTTCTCGGCCGTCCGTTCAATCCGCTTAAGCCAAGGGAGCCAGTAGTTTGGCGAAAGCGTCTTCAAATTGTTTCAAACCGTCTTCCTGCAAACGAGTTGCCAAAGTTTCGACATCGATGCCGAGTTTGGCGGTTTCGGCGAGCTGCGCTTGGGCTTCGTCCGTACCTTCGGTCAAAGTGGCTTTGGCGGTGCCGTGGTCGATAAAGGCTTTGAGTGTCGCATCGGGAACGGTGTTGACGGTATGGGCGCCAATCAGGCTGTCAACGTACAACGTGTCAGGATAGGCAGGGTTTTTCACGCCGGTAGATGCCCACAAAAGTTGTACGCGGTTGGCACCTTTTTCGGCAAGTGCGGCAAATTCGCTGCTGCTGAAGTATTGCGTCCAATCTTGATAGGCGGCTTTGGCCAGCGCGATGGCGACTTTGCCTTTGAGGTGGTCGGGCAGGGTGGCGTCCAACGCAGCATCGACACGGGAAATAAAGAAGCTGGCGACAACGTGGATATGGGAAACATCATGTCCCGCTTCCAAACGTTTGGCAATGCCGCGCGCGTAGGCTGCATAGGCTTTGAGGGTTTGGGCACGGGAGAAAAGCAGGGTCAGGTTGACGCTGATGCCGTCTGAAACGAGGGTTTCAAGCGCTTCGATGCCTTCGTCGGTTGCCGGTACTTTAATCATGGCATTTTTACGACCGATGGCGGCGTGCAGGCGGCGCGCTTCTTCAACCGTGCCTTGCGCGTCTTTGGATAATTCAGGCGAAACTTCGAGGCTGACGAAGCCGGTTTTGCCGCCGGTGGATTCGTGTTCGGCAAGGCATACGTCGCAAGCGGCTTGTACGTCGGCAACCGCCATGGTTTCGTAGCGTTGTTTCGGGGTCAGGTCTTGCTGTTTGAGCGCGGCTACTTCGTCGGCGTACAGGGCATCGCCTGCAAAGGCTTTTTGGAAAATGGCAGGATTGGAAGTTACGCCGCACACGCCCTGTTTGAGCATTTCGGCCAATTCGCCGCTTTGTACCAGCGAACGGGAGAGGTTGTCCAACCAGATTTGTTGTCCTAATGCTTTAACGTCCGATAAAATAGTCATCTCTGATTCCTTTTACATAATAGGTTTGTTTGTGAAGTGGCGGTAATGCTACGCCGATTCGATGAATTTGAACAGTTTACAGCTGATTAATTTGGGCAAAACAAACCTAAATTCAAGCATGAAAGGCGGCTTTGATGGCGGAAAACACACTTTATCTCGACTGGGCGCGCGATGTATTGGATACGGAAGCCGAAGGTTTGCGTGAAATTGCGGCGGCTTTGAACCATGATTTTGTCCGTGCGGCGGAAGCGTTGTTGCACTGCAAGGGCAGGGTGGTCATTACCGGTATGGGCAAGTCCGGACACATCGGCCGCAAAATGGCGGCAACCATGGCTTCCACCGGCACGCCTGCGTTTTTCGTCCACCCTGCCGAAGCGGCGCACGGCGATTTGGGCATGATTGTGGACCACGATGTCGTGATTGCCATTTCCAATTCCGGCGAAAGCGATGAAATTGCGGCGATTATTCCGGCGTTGAAGCGCAAAAACATCACGCTCATCTGCATCACTGCCCATCCGACTTCCACCATGGCGCGGCATGCCGATATCCATATTACCGCGGCGGTTTCCAAAGAAGCCTGTCCGCTCGGCCTTGCGCCGACTTCCAGCACGACCGCCGTCATGGCGTTGGGCGATGCACTGGCGGTTGTCCTGCTGCGCGCACGCGCGTTTACGCCCGACGATTTTGCTTTAAGCCATCCGGCCGGCAGCTTGGGCAAACGCCTGCTGTTGCGCGTGGCGGATATTATGCACAAAGACGAAGCCCTGCCTGCCGTTTTGTTGGGTACGCCGTTGAAAGAGGCCATTGTCCGCATGAGTGAAAAAGGCTTGGGCATGTTGGCGGTAACCGATGCCGAAGGCCGTCTGAAAGGCGTATTTACCGATGGCGACTTGCGCCGTCTGTTTCAAGAACGCGACAGCTTTGCCGGTTTGAAAGTGGACGACATCATGCACGCTTCGCCGAAAACCATCTCCGCCGACCGCCTTGCCACCGAAGCTTTGAAAGCCATGCAAAGCGGCCATGTGAACGGTTTGTTGGTGGTCGAAGAAAACGGCATGCTGATTGGCGCGCTGAATATGCACGATTTATTGATGGCACGAATTGTCTGAATCGACGGCAAAAACGTTTTCAGACGACCTTATGCTAGAATAGGCCGTCTGAAATAAGGAAACCTTATGCAAAACCTCTCTTCCGACCTGCAACAACGCGCTTCAGGCATCAAACTGCTGATACTGGATGTGGACGGCGTTTTGACCGACGGCCGCATTTTTATCCGCGACAACGGCGAAGAAATCAAATCGTTCCACACTTTGGACGGACACGGTTTGAAAATGCTTCAGGCCAGCGGCGTGCAAACGGCGATTATTACCGGCCGCGATGCGCCTTCCGTCGGTATCCGCGTGAAGCAGCTCGGTATCAACTATTACTTCAAAGGCATTCACGACAAACGTGCCGCCTACGCCCAATTACGCGAACAGGCCGGTGTGGAGGAGCATGAGTGCGCCTTTGTCGGCGACGATGTTGTCGATTTGCCCGTGATGGTGCGTTGCGGATTGGCGGTCGTCGTCCCTGAAGCGCATTGGTTTACTTTGCAATACGCCCATTATGTAACCCGACGTTCCGGCGGCGCAGGCGCGGTGCGTGAAGTGTGCGATTTGATTATGCAGGCGCAAGGTACGCTTGAACCTGCTTTGAAAGAGTATGTACGATGAAAATCAGATGGCGTTACGGAATCGCTTTTCCGCTGGTGTTGGCCGTTTCACTCGGCGCACTGGCGGCGTGGCTCGGCCGCATCAGCGAAGTGCAGGTCGAAGAAGTCGTCCTCAATCCGAATGAGCCGCAATATTCGATGAAAGGCATCAACGGCAAACGTTTTGACCAAGAAGGCCGTCTGAAAGAAAACCTGAGCGCGGCCGATGCCGTTCAATATCCCAATAGCGTGGACGTGCATTTGGACAAACCGCATCTTTCGTTTTACCGCGACGGCAGCCTGTTGTACGAAGTCGGCAGCGACAAGGCCGTGTACAATATCCAAAACAAAAAAGTCGTTTTTGAACAGAATGTTGTCTTAAATAAAGCAGCAGATGCCAAGCGTTTGGCCGGCATCGTCAAAACCGAACGTTTGAATGTCGATACCGAAGCACAATACGCCCATACCGACAGCCCGGTTACTTTCCAATACGGACAGTCCGGCGGTCAGGCAAACGGCATGACTTATGACCACAAAACCGGTTTGCTGAATTTCCCTTCCAAAGTGAAAGCCACAATTTATGATACAAAAAATTTGTAAAACCTTAGCCCTTGTTGCCGTTTTTGCCGCCAGCCCGGCCTTTGCCCTGCAAAGCGACAGCAAGCAGCCGATTCAAATCGAAGCCGACCAAGGCTCGCTTGACCAAAACAACCAAAGCACCACCTTTTCCGGCAACGTCATCATCAAACAAGGCACGCTCAATATCCGTGCCGGCAGCGTAACCGTTTCGCGCAACGACAAAAGCGAGCAGTTGATGAAAGCCACCGGCTCGCCCGTCAAATTCAGCCAAGAGTTGGACGGCGGCAAAGGCGTGGTCAACGGCCAAGCCAATACCGTGACGTATTCTTCCGCAGCCAACCTCGTTACCCTGTCCGGCAATGCCAAAGTACAGCGCGGCGGCGATGTAGCCGAAGGTGCGGTCATTACCTACAATACCAAAACCGAGGTTTACACCATCAACGGCAGCGCCAAATCCGGTGTGAAATCCGCTGCCAAATCCGGCCGTGTCAGCGTTGTCATCCAGCCGTCCAGCACGCAGAAAAACAAATAAGAAAACACACAAAAAGGCCGTCTGAAAAAGGTTCAGACGGCCTGAGGTCAATATCGAAAGTCAACAGAATATGAGCGCAAACAACAGCCGTCTTGTGGTTCAAAACCTGCAAAAAAGTTTCAAAAAACGCCAAGTCGTCAAAAGCTTCTCCCTTGAAATCGAAAGCGGCGAAGTCATCGGCCTGCTCGGTCCCAACGGCGCGGGTAAGACCACCAGCTTTTACATGATTGTCGGCCTGATTGCCGCCGATGCAGGCAGCGTGATGTTGGACGGCCAAGAGTTGCGTCACCTGCCCATTCACGAACGTGCCCGCCTCGGCGTCGGCTATCTGCCGCAGGAAGCCTCGATTTTCCGCAAAATGACCGTGGAACAAAATATCCGCGCCATTTTGGAAATCAGCATGAAGGACAAAAGCCGCATCGATGCCGAACTTGAAAAATTGTTGGCCGATTTGAACATCGAACGCCTGCGCAACAACCCTGCGCCGTCTTTGTCCGGTGGCGAACGCCGCCGTGTCGAAATCGCACGCGTGCTGGCCATGCAGCCGCGTTTCATTTTGTTGGACGAACCTTTTGCCGGCGTTGACCCGATTGCCGTCATCGATATTCAGAAAATCATCGAGTTCCTCAAATCACGCGGTATCGGCGTATTGATTACCGACCACAACGTGCGCGAAACCCTCAGCATCTGCGACCGTGCCTACATCATCAGTGATGGTACGGTATTGGCTTCAGGCAAGCCGGATGATTTGGTCAACAATGAACAAGTCCGTTCGGTTTATTTGGGCGAAAATTTCAAATATTGAATGCATATTTGACGGTATATTGAGACCCTCATTTCAATTGAGGGCGGCTATAAATATTGGAATAATCACTAAAAATACAAATATAATACCGATAAACTAATCTTTCAGACGGCCTGCCGTATAAAGGCCGTCTGAAAAACTATCCATACATTTCGAATTAAACATTATGTCTTCACTCGTCCTTAAACTCAAACAGACCCAGCAGCTCAACCAGCGGCTGCAGCAGTCTTTGCGCATCTTGCAGATGTCGGGTCTTGAGCTTGAGCGCGAAGTGGAAGACTGGTTATTAGACAATCCTCTGCTTGAGCGTCCGGAAACCGATGAGTTTGCCGATAGCGGGCTCAACCGTGCGGTAACCATGCCGCGTGCAGGTCAGCAGTTGAGCGGCGACGATGCCGAAGATATTTGGAGCAACATCGCCGAAGAAGAGGATTTCAAACACTATCTGCATGCCCAAGTGTGCGAGCATCCGCTTTCGCAAGTGGAAGCAGCCTATGTTCACGTCTTGATTGATTTTTTGGACGAACAAGGCTACCTCACCGACAGTCTCGAAGAAATCATCGACCACACGCCGTTAGAATGGATGCTGGACGAAGAGGCCCTGCAAAACGCGCTGGATGTATTGCAAACCTTTGATCCGCCCGGCGTGGCTGCGGCAGACTTGACCGAGTCGCTCATGCTGCAATTAATGCGTTTGCCGGCTTCTCCGGCTAGACAAATGGCCGCGCATTTGGTGCAAAGTTCGCTTCAAGAGTTAGGCAAAAACCGCAAACAAAACGTTCTGCGTTTCCGCAAACTCTATCCCGATACCGACAGCGAAACCATAGAAGCCGCGCTCGATATGATTGCCGAGCTCAATCCCTATCCGGCCTACGGTTTCGCCTCTGCCACGCCTACGCCTTATATTCAGCCTGACGTTTGGGTCAAAGAGGGTAAGGACGGCTGGGAAGTCATCAGCAATGAGGAGGCTTGGCCGAAGCTGCAGCTCAATCAGGAATATTGCGACCTGATGAAATCGGCGGAAGAGGGTGCGCCGGAGTGGAAGGAAAAAATCAGCGAAGCCAAACAGCGCATTGATTCTTTGGAATTGCGCAAAAGCACAGTCCTCCGCCTTGCCGAGTATATCGTCAAAAATCAGGAAGATTTTTTCATCTTCGGCGAAATCGGCCTGTCGCCCATGCTGATGAAAGATGCTGCCGCCGAATTGGGTTTGGCGGAAAGCACCATTTCGCGCGCCGCCAACCAGAAATATTTGTCTTGCCCGCGCGGCCTGTTTGCGTTACGCTATTTCTTCACACAGGCAGTCAATGCCGACGATGAGGGCGAAGGGTTCAGCCAAGGCGCAATCAAAGCTGTCTTGAGCCAGCTGATTGAAAGCGAAGACAGCAGCAAACCTTATTCGGACGAGGCCCTCGTCAAATTATTAAAACAACGCGGCATTGAAATCGCCAGACGTACAGTGGCTAAATATAGAGAATCATTAGACATCCCGCCGGCACACAAACGAAAATTTACCGAGTAGATATATTCCGATCCGTTTTGACGGACTAACCAACCGAAGGAGCTGTATCATGAATCTGAAAATCACCGGTCTGAATTTTGATGTTACCGAAGCCATCAAAAACTACGTTTCCGACAAGTTGGCACGAATCAGCCGCCACGCCGACAACATCATTTCCGTGACCATCACGCTCTCGGTGGAAAAAGTCAGCCAAAAAGCTGAAGCCGATGTCCATCTGGCAGGCAAAGATTTGCACGTTGAAGCGATTGAACAGGATATGTACGCCGCAATTGATGTTTTGATGGACAAACTCGACCGCGCTGTTTTGAAACATAAAGAAAAAAGCGGCGATGTCCGCAGCACTGTCAAGCCTGAAGCAGAATAAAGTTTTTGTATGATAAAGGCCGTCTGAACATTCAGACGGCCTTTTGTTTGTTAAGGAGATTTAGCCTTACAAACGGGTATTCGCTTTGTTACCGTTCCATGGTGCCACTTTAAACAGCAGCAACATGCCGGGTATGCCCAAAGCAAAACACAGCCAGTAAAAATTAAAGTAACCCATCGCTTCAATCAGATAACCTGCCGAAGCATTGATAAATGTACGCGGTACAGCGGAAAGGCTGGTGAAGAGGGCTAATTGAGTGGCCGTAAATACTGGATTGGTTTCACGAG
>NZ_JBQCXF010000056.1:0-14246 GCF_051956635.1 Neisseria sp. P0022.S010
TCCAAACAATCAAAGAGATATTGTTTATGTTCAGCAAGTTAACCCCCTTGGCTGAAACCAACTTTCCGCCTCTGCTGTGTGAAAACGCAGCAGGGCGTTTGTTGCATTCAGACAGCCGACAAATTAAGCAGGGTGACATTTTCGTTGCCTGTCAGGGCGAATATACAGACGGCCGCAGCTATATCCCTGCCGCCATTGCCAACGGTGCGACCTTTGTTTTTTGGGATGATGACGGAAAATTTGCGTGGAATCCCGAATGGAACGTTCCCAATCAAGGCATTAAAGATCTGAAACATCGCGCCGGTATGTTGGCGGCGCAAGTTTACGGCAACGTTTCAGACGGCCTCAAAGTCTGGGGTGTAACCGGTACCAACGGTAAAACCTCCATCACACAATGGCTGGCGCAAGCTGCCGATCTGTTGGGCGAAAAAACCACCATTATCGGCACAGTCGGCAACGGTTTTTGGGGCGCATTGGAAGAAACCACGCATACCACCCCCGCCCCCGTCGATGTCCAAACCCTGCTCTACCGCTTCCGTCAACAAGGCGCAACAGCCGCCGCGATGGAAGTCTCCAGCCACGGCCTTGACCAATCGCGTGTCAACGGCGTGCCATTCTGTAGCGCAATCTTCACCAACCTCACCCGTGACCACCTCGACTACCACGGCACGATGGAAGCCTACGGCGCCATCAAGTCGCGTCTGTTTTACTGGCATGGCCTGCAACACGCCATCATCAATGTCGATGACGGATACGGTGCAGAACTCGCAGGCCGTCTGAAAAAAGACTGTCTCGATTTAGCCGTTTACAGCTATGGTTTCAGCGAACACGCCGACATCCGCATTACCAATTTCACCGCCTCTTCAGACGGCATGGAAGCCGTATTCCAAACCCCATGGGGCGAAGGAAAATGCCGCACCCGTCTGCTCGGACGGTTCAACGCGCAAAATCTCGCCGCCTGCATCGCCTTGTTGTGTGCCAACGGTTATCCGCTGGATAAAGTATTGGCTGTACTGGCAAAAATCCGTCCCGCCTCAGGCCGCATGGACTGCATTATGAACAGCGGCAAGCCCTTGGTCGTTGTCGATTATGCCCACACACCCGATGCACTGGAAAAAGCACTCTCCACTTTGCAGGAAATCAAACCGCAGGGCGCGGCCTTATGGTGCGTATTCGGCTGCGGCGGCAACCGAGACCGCGGCAAACGCCCATTGATGGGTGCGGCAGCAGTTCAGGGTGCCGATAAAGTAGTGGTTACCAGCGATAACCCACGTTTGGAAAATCCGCAAGACATCATCAACGATATTTTGCCTGCCGTCCCTAATCCTGAACGCGTCGAAGTTGATCGTGCCGTTGCCATCCGTTATGCGGTTGAGCAGGCTGCCGCGAACGACATCATTCTGATTGCCGGTAAAGGACATGAAAACTATCAGGATGTACAAGGCGTGAAACACCATTTCTCCGATTTTGAAATCGCAGAAAAAGCATTGGCAGAGCGCGGATAGACCATATCGCAAATGTTCAGACGGCCCGAAACCTTAAGGCCGTCTGAAAAAGATTTAACCATACAAAACAAAAGCAAAACAACACACGCATTACGGCACGTCAGCCATTAAACCCATCACAGTTGTTTGTTTCGGAAGACTTTTTAACAAGGCCGTCTGAACAACAAGGAGACCGATTTGATGCTGAAAATGCCGACAAAAACCTTATTAATCAGTACAGCCGTAGTTTTATTCGCAGGCTGTACAACCAAACAACTTCCGCGTCCTACTGCCGAAATCGAACAGTTGAGGGTGCAACAGCCTCCTGCCGAGCAAAGCCTGCCTAATCCCGTTAAAGGCAAACGGTTTGACGATACTTGGGGCGCGGCGCGCAGTCAGGGGCGCAGGCATGAAGGTGTGGATATTTTTGCTAAGAAAAATACGCCGATACGCAGTACCACGCCCGGCATCGTCACCAAAATCGGGCGCAACCGATTGGGCGGTAAAGTCATCGGTATTCAAGGGCCGGGTGCGTGGCATTACTATGCCCACCTGAATAAGTTTGCCGGTATCCGCCTGTATGAGCGAGTAAAAGAAGGGCAGGTCATCGGCTATGTCGGTAAAACCGGCAACGCTAGAACCACACCGGCCCACCTGCATTACGGCGTGTATCTGCCGAGTGGCGCGGTGAATCCGTATCCGCTGATTAACCAGGAAAGATAAAATTTTCAAACGTCGTCTGAAATAAATTTTGAAACAAATAATAAGGGAATATTATGGGTATTTTTCGCTGCAATAAATGCGGTTGCATGAATGAGCATTACTACGAATCCGGAATGAGTGAAATTGCTTGTCCAAAATGCACGGCTCCGGTTAAGGTTTACGACACTTTATTTTTTGTCAGTAAATTGTTGGAACGTTATTTTTCAGTGAACCGGGAATTGCAGGCTTTGAAGCAACAGGAAGACGGCAGGGAGGAAAATACACAGCAAGATACTGGTTCGGAAAATCAAAATTATAATCTGCTGGCAGGCGTCAATTTATCGGAAACTGACATTTTAGCTACTGAAAAACAGCATGAACCAATACGGCAATGGTTTGCCCGAGCCAATATTGTGCCGATGTTTGACTTTCAGGCGGTCAATATGAGCGGTTTTTTTGATGAGGCTGCCACTAAATTGGGCAGCAATTATCAGATTACTAAAAATATGTTGGGGCAGATTAGTCGGGCATATAGTCACAACCACACAAGCATTAGTTTGGATATAGGTAAAATGTCGCAAAAAGATGGGCAAACAATGAATAATTTATGCCGACAATTTTATAGCCATACTCTGTTTTCTAAGTATTTCTATCAGAAACAGGAAAAAATTGTTCGCTTGAATCTGCAACGTGCTAGTGCCATCAAGCACTTTTTTTGTGGTGGTTGGCTTGAATGGTTTGCACTGGGCAAAATGCTTGAAGAAGCAAAACACAAAGGCAAAGATTATGCTTTTTCTTGCGCTCGAAATGTAAAAGTCAAATTCGACAATGAAGATAAACAGGAGTTGGATGTTGTATTTTTGCCGATGGGTAAAGAGCCGATTGTGGTGGAATGTAAATCAGGGGAGTTCAGACGAGACATTGAAAAATATGTACGCTTGAAAAAACGATTGAATTTGCCGGATGACCGCTTTGTGATACTGGTTGCCGATTTAGAGGAAAGCCAGGCAGTGGCATTAGGCAGTATGTACGGTTTAACTTTTGTTACACCTAAATCTATGATGAAACATTTACAGATGGTTATGTGAGGCCGTCTGAAAAAACAAATGAAAGAAACCATGAAACCACTAGACCTAAATTTCATCTGCCAAACCCTCAACCTTCCGATGCCGTCTGAAAATCAACCCGTTTCGCGTATTGTTACAGACAGCCGCGATATTCAGGAAGGCGATGTATTTTTCGCGCTTGCCGGTGAGCGCTTTGACGCGCATGACTTTGTTGAGGATGTATTGGCAGCGGGGGCAACGGCAGTTGTGGTTTCGCGCGAAGATTGTGCGGCTTTGAAAGGCGCGCTGAAGGTTGACGATACGCTTGTGGCTTTGCAAAAACTGGCGAAGGCGTGGCGTGAAAATGTGAATCCGTTTGTCTTTGGCATTACCGGCTCTTCCGGCAAAACAACGGTTAAAGAGATGTTGGCCGGCGTATTGCATCATCGATTCGGTGATGAAGCTGTGTTGGCGACTGCCGGCAATTTCAACAATCATATCGGCCTGCCGCTGACTTTGTTGAAACTGAACGAAAAACACCGCTATGCCGTCATTGAAATGGGTATGAACCATTTTGGCGAGTTGTCTTTGCTGACTCGAATTGCCGGTCCGAATGTTGCTTTGATCAATAACGCTTTGCGCGCGCATGTTGGCTGCGGTTTTGATGGTGTCGGTGATATTGCCAAAGCCAAAAGTGAAATCTACGAAGGTTTGCTTTCAGACGGCGTTGCGCTGATTCCGTGCGAAGATGCCAATATCGCTACATTTGAAGCGGCTACTGCGCAATTGAACGCTCAGACTTTCGGCATTGCCAGTGGCGATGTCCATGCAGAAAATATTGAATTGAAACCGTTGTCTTGTGCGTTTGATTTGGTGCGAGGTAATGAACGTGTTGCCGTGGTACTGCCGGTCCCTGGCCGCCACAATGTACATAATGCCGTAGCGGCTGCTGCTCTGGCTTTGGCGGCAGGTTTGAGCCTTGCCGAAGTTTCAGACGGCCTGAAAAATTTCAGCAATATCAAAGGCCGTCTGAATATCAAGCAAGGCATTAAAGGCGCGACTTTAATTGACGATACTTATAATGCCAACCCTGACAGTATGAAAGCCGCCATTGATGTGCTCGCCGCTATGCCTGCGCCGCGTATTTTTGTGATGGGCGATATGGGCGAACTGGGCGAGGACGAAGCCGCCGCCATGCACGCCGAAGTTGGCGCGTATGCGCGGGATAAAGGCATCGAGGCCGCATATTTTGTTGGCGACAACAGCGTTGAAGCGGCAGAGACGTTTGGTGCGGAAGGTTTGTGGTTTGCAGACAAAGATCCGTTGATTCAAGTGTTGAGCCACGATTTGCCTGAACACGCTACTGTGCTGGTCAAAGGCTCGCGCTTTATGAAGATGGAAGAAGTGGTTGAGGCATTGGTAGCAACAACCGCGTAAAAGGCCGTCTGAAATATGAAAAAGATTTTTCTATTGGCTGGTTTGCTGTTTGCCGCGTTTTATGCCGGAATGAAAGTACAGGCATTTATCTATGAAGATACCTGCTTGGACTTGGGCGGCGGAAAGAATCCCGGAAACTATCCGATTTGCGTGGTAGAGAAATAATCTTAATCAATAAGGCCGTCTGCAATTTCAGACGGCATACTGATTGATTTTTAATTGGGCATAAGCCCGCTGTAACAACAAAAACAAAAAAGGAAGTTCCATGTTTTTATGGCTCGCACATTTCAGTAACTGGTTAACCGGGCTGAATATTTTTCAATACACCACATTCCGCGCCGTCATGGCGGCTTTGACTGCTTTGGCGTTTTCCCTATTGCTTGGTCCGTGGACCATCCGCAAACTGACTGCGCTTAAAGTCGGCCAGGCAGTGCGCACCGACGGCCCGCAAACCCACCTCGTCAAAAACGGTACGCCAACCATGGGCGGCTCGTTGATTTTGACCGCCATTACCGTATCCACAATCTTGTGGGGCAACTGGGCAAATCCTTATATCTGGATTCTCTTAGGCGTCTTGCTTGCTACCGGTGCACTCGGTTTTTACGACGATTGGCGCAAAGTAGTTTATAAAGACCCTAACGGCGTGTCTGCCAAATTCAAAATGGTGTGGCAGTCGAGCGTCGCCATCATTGCCGGCTTGGTGTTGTTCTACCTTGCGACAAATTCCGCCAACAATATCCTGATTGTTCCCTTCTTCAAACAAGTTGCCTTGCCGCTTGGCGTAGTCGGCTTCTTGGTATTGTCCTACCTGACCATCGTCGGCACATCCAATGCCGTTAACCTGACCGACGGCCTTGACGGACTTGCCGCCTTCCCCGTCGTCCTTGTTGCCACCGGCCTTGCCATCTTTGCTTATGCCAGCGGCCACTCACAATTTGCACAATACCTGCAATTACCTTACGTTGCCGGAGCAAACGAAGTCGTGATTTTCTGTACCACCATGTGTGGCGCGTGTCTCGGCTTTTTGTGGTTTAACGCCTATCCGGCACAAGTCTTTATGGGCGACGTCGGCGCGCTCGCGCTCGGTGCGGCGCTCGGTACCGTTGCCGTCATCATCCGCCAAGAATTTGTCCTCGTCATTATGGGCGGCCTGTTTGTCGTTGAAGCCATTTCCGTTATGTTGCAAGTCGGTTGGTACAAACGCACCAAAAAACGCATTTTCCTGATGGCGCCGATTCATCACCATTACGAACAAAAAGGCTGGAAAGAAACCCAAGTCGTCGTCCGTTTTTGGATTATCACCATCGTCTTAGTGCTGATTGGTTTGAGTACCCTTAAAATCCGCTAAATCTCCAAAGGCCGTCTGAAAGTTTCAGACGGCCATTATGTAGGATAAGCATGCTTGTCTGAATCCTCTATTTCAAAAATAAATCCCGCAATAATCCACACAGAAAGTCCCCAAACATGTACCAATCTTTCGGCGGCGCAACCGGCATCCGCACCCTGACCGACCGTTTCTACGACTTGATGGAACTTGAGCCGAAATATCAAACCTTGCGCCAAATGCACGGCGAAGATATGACCCTGATACGCGAAAAGCTCTACGAATTTTTCAGCGGCTGGCTCGGTGGACCGCAACTCTTTATCGAAAAATACGGCCATCCCCAACTGCGTGCCCGCCATATGCCTTTTGCCGTCAACGTACAAGTCCGCAACGAATGGATCGCCTGCTTTGCCCAAGCCATGAGCGAATTGGACATCGACAAAACACTTGCCGAGCCGGTTTTAATCCAAGTTTTTGCCATGGCAGATTGGTGTCGTAACCAAAACGAAGACGGTATCGAACCGCCTATGCCGCCGATGGCGGTTGATCCTTGGGTACGCGCACCGGAATTACAGCAGATTTTGAGTAGCTATGGTGTGAATAGCTTTTTTAAGGAATTCACTAGTTAAGGCCGTCTGAAAAACTAGGATAAAACAGAAACAATAATCTGAATGTAATGGATTTTAAAATGAATAAATTATTAAAAAAAATGATGGTAGCCCTGTTATCTTTGGGTTTGGCGCAGGCGGTTTGGGCTGATAATGTGCCGGATTTTAAGGAAACGTTTCAAGATGCAGAACAAGGATTTGCAGCTGCCCAATATAATTTGGGTCTGATGTATGCCAATGGGCAAGGAGTCCATCAAGACGATGCACAGGCGGTGCGGTGGTATCGCAAGGCGGCAGAACAAGGGTATGCTCAAGCTCAATATAATTTGGGTGTGAGGTACGACAATGGGCGAGGAGTTCGTCAGGACTATACACAGGCAGTGCAGTGGTATCGCAAGGCGGCAGAACAAGGATTGGCCGATGCCCAATATAATTTGGGTATGATGTATGCCAATGGGCAAGGAGTTCGTCAAGACTATGCAGAGGCAGTGCGATGGTTTCGCAAAACGGCAGAGCAAGGGCTTGCAAAAGCCCAATATAATCTAGGCCTGTCCTATGCACAAGGACAAGGTGTGAGCCAAGACTATGTTCAGGCGGTGAGATGGTATCGCAAGGCTGCGGAACAGGGACATGCAGATGCGCAAAATAATTTGGGTGTGATGTATGATAATGGAAAAGGAGTTCGTCAAGACTATACAAATGCGGTGCAGTGGTATCGCAAGGCTGCGGAACAGGGACATGCAGGTGCTCAAATTAATTTGGGTATGATGTATGAAAAAGGGCAAGGCGTGCACCAAAACTATGCAAAGGCAGTGGAGTGGTATCACAAGGCGGCTGAACAAGGACATGCCCAAGCTCAAAATAATTTGGGTGTGATGTACGACAATGGGCAAGGAGTTCGTCAGGACTATGCACAGGCGGTGCAATGGTATCTCAAGGCAGCAGAGCAGGGGTATGCAGATGCTCAATATAATTTGGGTTTGATGTATGAAAAAGGGCAAGGTGTACGTCAAAGTAAAATAGTTGCTAAAGAATGGTTTAAGAAGGCTTGTGCTAATGGAGACAAGCAAAGTTGTGATGTTTATCGCCAATTGGATTAGGCAGGGTATTGAATTTTGCTAAGGGCCGTCTGAAAAAACTAGGATAAAACAGAAACAATAATTTGAATGTAATGGATTTTAAAATGAATAAATTATTAAAAAAAATGATGGTAGCCTTGCTGGTTTTCGGTATAGGACAAACAGTGTATGCGGAAGAGGTTCCTGACGTTCAGAAAATTTTGTGGGTGGCGGAACAAGGTTATGTTCCTGCTCAATATATTTTGGGTGTAATGTATGCTGATGGACAAGGCGTGCGCCAAGACTATGCTGAAGCGGTCAAGTGGTATCGTAAAGCAGCGAAACAGGGAGATACCCGAGCACAATCTAATTTGGGGTTGATGTATGTCAACGGAAAAGGTGTGCGCCAGGATTATGCAGAGGCAGTGCGGTGGTTTCGCAAGGCAGCAGAACAAGGGGATGCAGCTGCCCAATCCAATTTGGGTGTAATGTATGTCAACGGACAAGGCGTACATCAAGACTATGCTGAAGCGGCGAAATGGTTCCATAAAGCAGCGGAACAAGGAAGTGCTGAAGCCCAACTTAATTTAGGTGTGATGTATGCTAATGGGCAAGGTATGATCCAAGACTATGTCGAAGCGGCAAAATGGTATAGAAAAGCGGCAGAACAGGGTGATGCTCAAGCCCAATATAATTTAGGTGTGATGTATACCGACGGACAAGGTGTACGCCAAGACTATGTCGAAGCGGTTAAATGGTATCGTAAAGCTACAAAGCAGGGTGATGTCAAAGCCCAATATAATTTAGGTGTGATGTATGCCAATGGACAAGGAGTCCGTCAAAACTATGTGCAGGCAGTGAAGTGGATTGAAAAGGCAGCAATGCAAGGTCATGTCAAAGCCCAATACAATGTGGGTGCGATGTATGCTAATGGACAAGGTGTCCGCCAAAATCTAAGAGTTGCCAAAGCGTGGCTCGGTATGGCATGTAATAACGGTAATCGGCTAGGATGTGACGGTTACCGTCGTTTAGAATCGGGTTATTGAGCGGTTTATGAAATGCCGTCTGAAAAAACTAGGATAAAACAGAAACAATAATTTGAAAGAAATGAATTTTAGAATGAATAAATTATTAAAAAAAATGATGGTAGCCCTGTTATCTTTGGGCTTGGTGCAGGC
The DNA here is from genome assembly GCF_051956635.1 of Neisseria sp. P0022.S010. Taxonomy (NCBI): domain Bacteria; kingdom Pseudomonadati; phylum Pseudomonadota; class Betaproteobacteria; order Neisseriales; family Neisseriaceae; genus Neisseria; species Neisseria sp. P0022.S010. Next base: position 8,838 of record NZ_JBQCXF010000056.1, read on the forward strand.
AGTTTGGGCTGATAATGTGCCGGATTTTAAGGAAACGTTTCAAGTTGCGAAGCAAGGAAATGCTAAAGCCCAATATAATTTGGGTGGGATGTACTACAATGGGCAAGGAGTTCGTAAGGACTATGCACAGGCAGTGCAGTGGTATCGCAAGGCGGCAGAACAAGGGTTTGCTAAAGCCCAATATAATTTGGGTGTGATGTATGAAAAAGGACAAAGTGTCCGCAAAGACTATGTTGAAGCGGTCAGATGGTATCGCAAGGCGGCAGAACAAGGGATTGCAGAAGCCCAATTTAATTTAGGTTTGATGTATTACAACGGACAGGGAGTCCGTCAAGACTATGTACAGATAGTGAAGTGGTTTCGCAAGGCTGCAGAACAAGGGTTTGCACAAGCCCAATTTAATTTGGGTGTGATGTACGACAATGGGCAAGGAGTTCGTCAGGACTATATACAGGCAGTGCAGTGGTATCGCAAGGCGGCAGAACAAGGGTTTGCACAAGCCCAATTTAATTTGGGTGTGATGTACGAGAATGGGAGAGGAGTTCGTCGGGACTATATACAGGCAGTGCAGTGGTATCGCAAGGCTGCAGAACAAGGGATCGCACAAGCCCAATATAATTTGGGTTTGATGTATGCCAAAGGAGAAGGTGTTCGTCGGAACTATAAGATTGCCAAAGAGTGGTTTGGTAAGGCTTGTGATAACGGACTACAACAAGGTTGTGATGCTTATAGAGAATTGAATCAGGCAGGATATTGAGCCCCTATTTAAATACCGTCTGAAAAAACTTAGGATAAAACCAAAATGACTTTTCAAAATAAAAAAATCCTCGTCGCCGGACTTGGCGGCACGGGTATTTCCATGATTGCCTATCTGCGCAAAAACGGTGCGGAGGTGGCTGCGTATGATGCGGAGCTGAAAGCCGAGCGCGTGTTGCAAATTGGTAAGATGTTTGACGGGCTGGTGTTTTATACGGGCCGTCTGAAAGATGCGTTGGATAATGGTTTCGATATTCTGGCGCTCAGTCCCGGCATCAGTGAGCGTCAGCCGGATATCGAGGCGTTCAAGCAAAACGGCGGGTGCGTGTTGGGCGACATCGAATTGCTGGCGGACATTGTGAACCGCCGCGGCGACAAGGTGATTGCGATTACCGGCAGCAACGGCAAAACCACGGTAACGAGCCTGGTCGGCTATCTCTGCATCAAGTGCGGGCTGGATACCGTTATCGCGGGTAATATCGGTACGCCGGTTTTGGAGGCGGAATTGCAGCGCGAAGGCAAGAAGGCGGACGTGTGGGTGTTGGAGCTTTCCAGCTTCCAACTGGAAAACACCGAAAGCCTGCGCCCGACTGCGGCGACGGTGCTGAACATTTCCGAAGACCATCTCGACCGCTATGACGACTTGCTTGACTATGCGCATACCAAGGACAAGATTTTCCGTGGCGATGGCGTGCAGGTTTTAAATTCAGACGACGTGTTCTGCCGCGCCATGAAACGGGCAGGACGCGAGGTGAAATGGTTTTCGTTGGAACACGCAGCCGATTTTTGGTTGGAACGTGAGACAGGCCGCCTGAAACAAGGCAATGAGGATTTGATTTCTACGCAAGACATCCCACTGCAAGGCTTGCACAACGCCGCCAACGTTATGGCTGCCGTCGCCTTGTGCGAAGCCGTCGGTTTGCCGCGCGAAGCATTGCTCGAACACGTCAAAACCTTCCAAGGCTTGCCGCACCGCGTGGAAAAAATCGGTGAGAAAAACGGCGTGGTGTTCATCGACGACAGCAAAGGCACGAACGTCGGTGCGACCGCCGCCGCGATTGCCGGTTTGCAAAATCCGCTCTTCGTGATTTTGGGCGGCATGGGCAAAGGGCAGGATTTCACGCCCCTGCGTGACGCGCTTGTCGGCAAGGCAAAAGGTGTGTTCTTGATTGGTGTCGATGCGCCGCAAATCCGCCGCGATTTGGACGGCTGCGGTCTGAATGTGACCGACTGCGCCACTTTGGAAGAAGCGGTTCAGACGGCATACGCCCAAGCCGAAGCGGGCGATATCGTGTTGCTCAGCCCAGCTTGTGCGAGCTTCGATATGTTCAAAGGCTATGCGCACCGTTCGGAAGTGTTTATCGAAGCGTTCAAAGCTTTGTAAGGCCGTCTGAAAGATGAAAAGAGGGTTGGTTTTACCGTAAACCTTGTGTGTCATTGTCTCAAAGGTCGTCTGAAAACGTTAAGGCAGTTTCAGACGACCTTTTTGCAGCAACTGTAAACTTGTTCCTTGCCTTTATCCGGTGTTACTGTTTCTTAAAATTTGCCTATGCGGGCAAACAGCGAGGCGGCGGGCAGCTATGCCTGACCGACAAAACATGTGTTTATCAATCCGAAAGGAAAACCCATGAATTTTCAAGACTACATCCGTTACGATGCCGTCGGTTTGGCAGAGCTGATCCGTAAAAAAGAAGTCTCCGCCGATGAAGTGTTGCAGGCTGCTTTAAACCGCTTGGACGAAGTCAATCCCAAGCTCAATCTGTTGGCGCACGATTTGCGCGAACGCGCGGCGGCATGGCAGTGGCCGTCTGAAAATGCCGATACGCCGCTGGCGGGCGTGCCGTTTTTGCTCAAAGACCTGCTGGCGGATTGGGAAGGTGCGCCGACATGGTCGGGTTCGCGCATGATGCAGCATTACATTGCCAAACAAAACAGCGATTTGACCCAAGCCTATCTCGATGCGGGGCTGCGCGTGTTCGGCAAAACCACCACGCCCGAATGGGGCGCGTATCCCGTTACCGAAACCGAAATTTACGGCATCACGCGCAATCCGTGGCATTTGGATTACACTGCGGGCGGCAGCAGCGGAGGCGCAGCGGCGGCAGTGGCTTCGGGCGTCGTACCCGCAGCGCACGGCAGCGACGGTGGCGGCTCCATTCGCTTACCCGCGCACAACTGCGGCGTGTTCGGGCTGAAACCCACGCGCGGCCGCAGCAGTTACGCGCCGAACGCATCGGAGGCATGGCAAGGTTTGGTATGCGACCATGTGTTGACCCGCAGCGTGCGCGACAGCGCGGTTTTACTGGACATCGCCGCCCAAATCCAAGCCCGCGCCCTGTATGCCTGCCCGCCGCCGCCCAAAAACGGTTTTGCAGACAGCCTGAAACTAGAAACAGGTCGTCTGAAAATCGCTTTTTGGAAACAGACATGGTTTGGCGGCGGTAACGACGAAGGCACGGAAGCCGCGTTTGCCCATAGTTTGAAACTGATGCAAGACGCGGGACACGAATTGGAAGAAGCCACGCCCGATTTCGCGCCGCCCGAACAGCTCAACCGCGCCGCCCGCATCATCGTCATGGGCGAAACGGCAAAACTGTTCTACCAATATCAATACGAAACCGGACAAAAACTGCCGCACTGCCTGCTTGAACCGACAACGTGGGCAATGATTGTGCAGGGGCGGCAAATCAGTGCGGGCGAAATGGCATGGGCGCGCGACGTGATGCTGGCGCAGGAACGTGCCGCCAAAGCATTTTTCACACGCTACGACGTGTTAATGACGCCCGTCTGCCCGCGCACCACGCCGAAAATCGGCGAGATGATGCCGCCGCCCGCCGCACAAAAAGCCATGCGCCTGCTGTTCGGCACGCTGCGCTTGGGTTTTCTGTTGAAAAACAACCCGTTTTTAGAAAAAGAAGCCGCCGCCGCGCTGCAATACGTCGGTTATACGTCGCCGCTGAACATGAGCGGCAACCCCGCCATGAGCGTGCCGCTTTACCGGCATAACGGGCTGCCCGTCGGTACTCAGTTTGCCGCCGCTCACGGACGCGAAGACACGCTGCTCCGCCTTGCAGCGCAGTTGGAACAGATACAGCCGTGGGTGGAAATACCGCAGTTGGCTTAGGGTTTGTATTGGATAAAAAGTAGCCTATTTTTCTGAAGAAAAAATTTATACAAGGCCGTCTGAGAACATAAAAGCGTTTTCAGACGGCCTTTTGCCGGTATCAAAGGGTAGGGGAGGGCGCAAAGAACGTCGGAATCCGGCATCTTTAAAGATTCTGAATTGTTGGTTTGGAAATAAACCTTTAAAATAACGTTAATTCATTTTTTCAGACGGCCTCTTGCCCATTTGCAGGCCGTCTGAATATTTTATTCAAGCCGTTACGGATGTTTTCATGATTAGTCTTTCCAAAATGCTTGACCGGCCGATTGCGCGCGATGGTCGGAAGTTTGATGTTTCTCTCTTGTGGATGGTCGTTTTGATGACGACCTTCAGCTTGGTAATGATTTATTCGGCCTCTATTGTATATGCGGCGTCGGATGGGGGCAGCCAGTTTTCTTTTGTGTTCAAACAGGCAATGTTTATCCTGTTTACGGTGGCCATGTGCTTGCCGCTTTTCCTGCTGAAAATGAGCTTTTGGCGGCGGATTATTCCGTTTTATTTTGTCGTTTCCGGTTTGCTGTTGTTGCTGGTTTTGTTTGTCGGCCGTGAGATTAACGGCGCGACGCGCTGGATTCATATCGGGCCGCTCAACTTGCAGCCAACCGAGTTTTTCAAATTGGCAACGGTTTTGTATTTGTCCAGCCTGTTTACGCGCCGTGAAGAAATGTTGCGCGATTTGGATTCTTTGGGTTGGTCGTCCCTATTTTCGGGTATCGGTGATTTGCTGTCCTGCCCGTTTAAGGCGGAGGCCAGGAGGCGGGTCAAGGAACGAGCCATCAAGTTCAAAACTCTGTTGTGGCCGATTGTGTCGATTGCTATCAGCCTGATTTTAATTATGTTGCAACCGGATTTTGGTTCGTTTGTTGTGATTGTCGTGATTACTATGGGTATGCTGTTTCTGGCAGGCTTTCCGTGGAAGTATTTTGCCGTATTGGTGGCGACCGTTGTGAGCGGAATGGGTTTGCTGATTTTGGCCGCGCCTTACCGTATGGCGCGTGTGGCGGCGTTTTTGAACCCGTGGAGCGATCCTCTGGGCAAAGGCTATCAGTTGACGCAGTCTTTGATGGCCATTGTGCGCGGCGGCTGGTTTGGCGAGGGTTTGGGTGCGAGCCTGGGTAAACGCTTTTACCTGCCCGAGCCACACACAGACTTTATTTTTGCCGTCATCGGCGAAGAATTCGGCTTTTTAGGGATGCTGGTTTTGGTGTTCTGCTACGGCTGGCTGGTGTGGCGCGCATTTTCCATCGGCAAACAGGCGCGTGATTCGGGCCTGATGTTCAGCGCGTACATTGCCAACGGCATCGGTATTTGGATTGGTATTCAAAGTTTCTTCAATATCGGTGTAAACATCGGTATCCTGCCCACTAAAGGCCTGACTTTGCCGTTTATGTCTTACGGCGGTTCGGCTGTCTTTATCATGCTGGTGTGCGTTACTTTGTTATTGCGCATTGATTATGAAAACCGCCAAAAAATGCGCGGTTATTCGGTGG
>NZ_JBQCXF010000057.1:0-13918 GCF_051956635.1 Neisseria sp. P0022.S010
ATTGAGTCAAATCTTCATAGCTTTGCGTACAGGCTGCCAAGGGAAGAAGACTTAAGAGTAAGATGATTTTTTTCATGATTTCCCTATTCTTTTATTTTTGCTCATTCTCGGCAGGTTTGCCTTCTTCCTGCGCCTGTTGCGCAGCCAATTCAGCGGCAATCTCTTCGGCAGGACGGGCTTTGTAAGTCGTCGCAATCGCGCTCAGTGTCAATTCGCCTTTATTGCCTTTGCCTTCTTTATCCTCGCCTGCGTTTACGAGCTTCAAAGAATCCAACGTAATAATGCGCGACAAATCGCCTACGTCACGGGTAAATTGGCTGATCTGAGCGTATTTGCCTGTGATGGAAATCTGATACGGCAGTTTTTGAATCGGGCCATCATTTTCAGGTTGGAGCGGTGCAACGCTGTCCAAACGCAAGCCGTTGGTCGAACCTGCCTGATGCAGCTCTTGAATCAGGTTCGGAATTTCCGCGTCAGTCGGCAGTTGTTTCAACAAAACGTCGAATGCAGAACGAATCGAAGCCAATTCGGCCTTCAGATTATTCAAACTTGCCGCCTGAATGCTTTTACGCGTAAAGGTTTCCTTCAGCTCATCTTCTTTGGCTTCCTGCGTATTCAAGGTTTCAATCTGATCTTTAAAGACGCCGACATAGCCCAAAGCCAACATGCCGACAATCAATAAACCTGCCAGCAAAAGTTTTGAAGGCATATTGAGCAGGTACAGGTTTTGTATGTCCAATTGTTTTAGGTTTTTAGATGCCATTATTGAGCCTCCGGAGCAGGTTCGGCCATTTCACCGCTACTTTGGGCAGTCGGTGCAGGAGCCGGCGTATTCACCTGGTTGATTGAAGATTTCAAAGTAAATTCTTGGTAGTTATCTACTTTTTTAATGCTCAACAATTCAGGCTGCAAGAAAATACCTGTACTTGGCAGGGAGCGCATCATAACGGCGATTTTATTGTCGCTGATGGCATGGCCGCTGATTTTATAGCTGGTCGGGCTTTCGGCTTCCAATGCGGTCAAATAAGTATTATCGGGCGTAAGCGTATTCAAAGAATCAAGGATATAGGCCGCTTGATAGCGTTTTTCCTGCAATTCTTCCACTTTCAGCTTTTTAGCCAAGAAGGCTTCTTTTTCTTGCTGAAGTTTATCGATTTCGCCCAATTCCCTATCGAGTCGGTCGATTTCGGTTTGCAGGAAGTTGTTGCGCCCTTCTTGATTGCTGATGGCGTTGTCAATACCGAGATAGGTTGCGGCCGCCAAGCCCAAACCCACGGCAAAAGCGCCAAGCATCAATACTTTGAATTGCTGCTGCTTGCGCTGTTTAATCTCTTCTCGATACGGGAGAAGGTTGATTCTGGTTAATTCAATCATGTTCTCAAAGTCCCCTTAATGCCAATCCGAACGCCAAGGTCAGTGACGGCGCATCAATTTGAAGCTGCGGCAATTCTACTTTTGCACTGCGTTCCACATATGAAATCGGATGCAGATATTCTGTCGCCGTATTGGTTTGCGAGAAAATGCTTTCCGCCAAACCTGCCTGCTGCGCGGTAAAGCCGGTCAGCAGGATGTGTTTGATATTGGAGAAGGAATCAGTGGCTTGCGTGGTATAGTAAAATTGCAAAACACGCTGAACTTCTTGTGCAACCTGTACGTTAAAACGGTCGGCAATCTGAGATTGGTAGTCGGAAGGCTTGTTTTGAGAAGCCATCATTTGCGCGGCTTTTTCTTCCGTTACCTGATAAGTACGCTGAATCAGCTGATTGAGCTGCTCCGTGCTGACCGGCGTTTCTTGTTTGTAAAGAATACGGCCGTTTTGCAGGATCAGGGCATACATTTGCGTCGCATGAATGCCGAACACGGCAACTTTTTCATCTGCCATCTCGGGGGCATGCGTATTCATCCAATAGACGAAGGCATTGCGTTGCGCCAGCAAGTCCAAATCCAAAGCCGACAAAGGCAGACCGGCATTCTCGAACATTTCAATGCGCGGCTCAACATCGTCTTTTTTGGCGGCAACCGCTAAAATATGCTGGCCAGAACCGACTTCTTCGGCTTGAAAGTCGTAGTTCATTTCTTCAATCGGCGCAAATTGGCCGACTTCCGCCTCGACAAACTCTTCCAAGTCCAAATCGGTATCACGCGGGTTGTAAATAATTTGCTCGACTGTCGCCAAGTTTTGTGGCACAGCCGCAACAATATTTTTGCAAGAACTGCGTAATTGTGCGTAAGTATGCTGGATGTAGGTAGCAAGCTGATCGTAGTCTTGAATTTTATTGCCTTTGACAATATTTTTAGGCAATTTGGTAATAACGTATTTTTCCAGCTGAATTTGGTTTAAACTACGGCCTGTCAGTTGTACCATCTTAATGGCATGTTGGCTGATGTCGACGCCGATGGCAGAGCGGTTGTTCAATCCGCTAGAAGCCTTGCCTGTTTTGGTATCTTTCGTGCTTTTAAATAAGCGCATGATTTGACTTCCCTGTATCATTTAGGAGTGAGTAACTGTTTCGTTATCCGTAAAGGACTTCTTATTCTTTGCACAGTATTGACTGTGGCTGATAGAAATCGTTTCCCATTTTACTTTATTTATCGCCATTAATGGCAAATTATTACTTAGTCATGATTAAAAAGATTATAACGACCTGCCTGGGTCTCTTATTGGGACTGGCTCTTTTCGGTGTGGGGCTGCTTGCAATTGCAATTTTGGTCACCTATCCGAAGCTGCCGTCTTTGGACACTTTGCAACACTACAAACCCAAAATGCCGCTGACGATTTATTCTTCAGACGGCCAAGTGATTGGCGTTTACGGCGAGCAACGGCGTGAATTCACCAAAATCGGTGACTTTCCCAAAGTTTTGAAAAATGCCGTGATTGCCGCCGAAGACAAACGCTTCTACGACCACTGGGGCGTGGACGTTTGGGGTGTGGCGCGCGCTGCAATCGGCAACGTCATGGCCGGCGGCGTCCAATCCGGTGCCAGTACGATTACGCAACAGGTTGCAAAAAACTTCTACCTGAGCAGCGAGCGTTCGTTCACCCGTAAATTCAACGAAGCCCTGTTGGCCTACAAAATCGAGCAGTCTTTGAGCAAAGACAAGATTTTGGAGCTGTACTTCAACCAAATCTATTTGGGTCAACGCGCTTATGGTTTTGCATCTGCAGCCCAAATTTATTTCAATAAAAACGTTAATGAATTAACATTGGCCGAAGCCGCCATGCTGGCCGGCTTACCCAAAGCCCCTTCCGCCTACAATCCGATTGTGAACCCTGAGCGTGCCAAACTGCGTCAGGCTTATATTCTGAACAATATGCTGGAAGAAGGCATGATTACCCTGCAGCAACGCGATCAGGCTTTGAAAGAAGAGTTGCATTACGAGCGTTTTGTACAAAACATCGATCAAAGCGCCCTGTACGTTGCCGAAATGGTGCGCCAAGAGCTGTTTGAAAAATACGGCGAAGATGCCTACACGCAAGGCTTTAAGGTATATACCACCGTCGATACTGCACACCAGCGCGTGGCCACCGAAGCCCTGCGTAAAGTCCTGCGCAATTTCGACCGCGGCAGCAGCTACCGCGGCGCAGAAAACTACATCGACCTGAGCAAAAGCGACAACGTAGAAGAAACCGTCAGCCAATACCTTTCTACACTTTACACCGTTGATAAAATGATTCCTGCGGTTGTATTGGAAGCCTCCCGCAAAGGTGTACAGATTCAGTTGCCGAGCGGCCGTAAAGTCACGTTGAACAGCCACGCTTTAGGCTTTGCCGCCCGTGCCGTCAACAACGAAAAAATGGGCGAAGACCGCATCCGCCGCGGCTCCGTCATCCGCGTTAAAGGCAGCGGCGATACCTTTACCGTCGTTCAAGAGCCTTTGTTGCAAGGCGCATTGGTGTCTTTAGATGCGAAAACCGGCGCAGTCCGCGCATTGGTCGGCGGCTACGACTACCACAGCAAAACCTTCAACCGCGCAACTCAAGCCATGCGCCAACCCGGCTCGACGTTCAAACCGTTCGTTTATTCCGCCGCTTTGGCAAAAGGCATGACTGCTTCCACTATGATTAACGACGCACCAATCTCCCTGCCGGGCAAAGGTGCTAACGGTAAAGCGTGGAACCCGAAAAATGCAGACGGCCGCTATGCCGGTTACATCACGCTGCGTCAGGCTTTGACCGCGTCGAAAAACATGGTGTCCATCCGCATCCTGATGTCTATCGGTATCGGTTACGCGCAACAATACATCCAACGCTTCGGCTTCAAGCCGTCTGAAATTCCTGCCAGCCTGTCTATGGCTTTGGGTACAGGCGAAACCACGCCGTTGCGTATTGCAGAAGGTTACAGCGTCTTTGCCAACGGCGGTTACAAAGTGTCCGCCCACGTCATCGACAAAATCTACGACAGCCAAGGCCGTCTGAGAGCGCAAATGCAGCCTTTGGTAGCCGGTGAGAACGCGCCTCAGGCCATTGACCCGCGCAACGCCTACATCATGTACAAAATCATGCAGGACGTTGTCCGTGTCGGTACCGCACGCGGTGCAGCCGCACTCGGCCGCGCCGACATCGCCGGTAAAACCGGTACCACCAACGACAACAAAGACGCATGGTTTGTCGGCTTCAACCCTAGCGTTGTGACTGCCGTCTATATCGGCTTTGACAAACCGCGCAGCATGGGTCGTGCAGGTTACGGTGGTACAATCGCCGTACCGGTATGGGTAGAATACATGCGCTTCGCCCTGAAAGGCACCAGCGTCAAACCGATGAAAGCCCCTGAGGGCGTGGTTTCGAACGGCGGCGAAGTGTATATGCGCGAACGCATGACCACCAGCTCCGACCTGGCCTTGGACAACAGCGGCGTTGCACCGCGCCCCGCTCAACCTGCCCGTCGCGCGGTTCCGAATGAAAACCGCCGCCGCACCGAGAGCGGCAATGCGCCAGCCCGTGAAGAATTAGACGAAACCCCAGTTCTGCCAAGCAATACCGGCAACAATAACAAACAACAACTGGACTCTCTGTTCTAACAAATCAAGGCCGTCTGAAACGTTCAGACGGCCTTTTTTGAGAAAATTCAAAGCAAAACCATGATTGATTTACACTGCCATTCGACCGTTTCAGACGGCATGCTCTCCCCAACCGAAGTCGTCCGACTTGCCCGTCAAAACGGTTGCACCCTACTCGCCCTGACCGACCACGACCACACCGGCGGACTGGCCGAAGCACGCGCCGAAGCCGATACCCTCGGCCTCCCCTTCGTCAACGGCGTGGAAATATCCGTCACTTGGCGCGGCCGCACCATCCACGTTGTCGGCTTGGACTTTGACGAACACAACGAAACCCTGCAAAACCTGCTTGCTGAAGTCCGTAAAGGCCGTCTGAAACGATTGGAAGCCATCGCGGCCAAACTGAAGAAAAAAGGCATCACAGGCGCGTATGAAGGCGCGCTGGCATTGGCCGCCAACAAAGAAATGGCCAGCCGCACCCACATTGCCGAATTCCTCATCCGCGAAGGTCATGTCAAAAACAAACAGCAGGCGTTTACCAAATACCTGGGCGACGGCAAATCCTGTTCCGTCAGACACGAATGGGCCACACTGGAAGACTGCGTAGCCGCGATTACAGGCGCAGGCGGCATGGCCATTATTGCCCACCCGATGCGCTATGAATTATCCGCCACCGCCAAACGAAACCTGTTTCAAGAATTTAAAAATCTCGGCGGCGCAGGGATTGAAGTGCACAGCGGCAACTGCTGCAAAAACGACCGCCTCAACTATGCCCTGCTTGCCGACCGCTTCGACTTTCTCGCCAGCGCAGGCAGCGACTTCCACCGCCCCAACGACTTCAGCGGCGGCATACTCGGCGCCTGTCCCGACTTACCCGAACAATGCCGCCCGGTCTGGGAACACTTTAAGGCCGTCTGAATTTTTGACAGCAATTTTTCAGACGGCCCGCCAAGTATGAGACAGTTATAAACATATCACACTCTACATATTGAAACTGCCTGCCCGATACACCATAATAACCCTATAAATACCCCAAAAAATAAAGGTTAACACCATGTGCCAACTGCTCGGCATGAATTGCAACACTCCCACAGACATCATGTTTTCTTTTGAAGGCTTCCGCCGTCGCGGCGGCATTACCGACCACCACGCCGACGGCTTCGGTATCGGCTTTTTCGAAGGCAAAGGCGTGCGCTTGTTTCACGACGACAAGCCCAGCGCCAACTCGCCCGTTGCCGACTTGGTACGCGCCTACCAAATCAAATCTGAAAACGTTATCGCCCATATCCGCAAGGCCTCACAAGGCCAGACCTCATTGGCGAACACTCATCCCTTCATGCGCGAGATGTGGGGCGAATATTGGCTGTTTGCACACAACGGCCATTTGATTGATTTTTTCCCCGAGCAGGGTGAGTACTACCATGCCGTCGGCTCAACCGATTCCGAACGCGCGTTCTGCTTTATTCTCAACCGCCTGCGCAGCCGCTTTGCCACCAAGCCCGAACCTGAAGTTTTGTTTGACGCCATTGCCGGCCTGACCCATGAAATCCGCCGCTACGGCTTGTTCAACTTCGTCATGTCCAACGGCGACTGCCTGTTTGCCCATGCCAGTACTTTGCTGCACTACATCGTGCGTAAAGCCCCGTTTGGCAAAGCACGTTTGCTGGACGATGATGTCATGGTCGATTTTTCAGAGGTGACCACCCCGAACGATAAAGTTTCCGTCATCGCCACCCTGCCCCTGACGCGAGATGAAACCTGGTCGCAATTGGCAGTCAATGAATTGGTGATGTTTCAAGACGGCGACATTGTCCTCAGCGACCGCCCCGACAATCCGGTTTACATGAGCGCGGAAGAAGGTTTGGAAATCGCCCGAGCTGTCGGCGTATCGGTTTGACGTTTGATTGACTGAAAAACACAAGGCCGTCTGAAAAGCCCAACTTCGCCAAAGTTGCCCTTTCAGACGGCCTTTTTATACCTAAATTCTACGCAAAAGCCTTTACTATACGAAAATAACGCAATCCGCTACAATAATAGTTCACAAACAATAAATTCAATTGCTTAGCGACCTTGCCGAGCGTATGACAAGGAAACCCGATGAAGTGCCCGTTTTGCCAACACCCCAACACTCAAGTAACCGACTCGCGATGGCTGGAAGACACCAACAGCATCCGTCGCCGCCGCAAATGCTTGGAATGCGGACAACGCTTCAGCACTTTTGAAACCGTTGAAATGCGGATGCCGCAAGTTATCAAATCCAACGGCACACGGGTTCCCTTCAATCCGCACAAACTGCAGACCAGCCTTGAGCGCGCGCTGCACAAACGCCCTGTCACGCAAGAACAAATCGACGAAACCGTTGCCCTTATCGAGCAACGCCTCTACCGTTTGGGCAAAAAAGAAGTCGCTTCGCGCATCGTCGGCGAAATGGCGATGGAGGAGCTGGCAAAAATCGACCAAGTCGCTTATGTCCGCTTCGCGTCCGTCTATAAAAGCTTTAAAGACGTTTCCGAATTCACCCAAGTCATCGCCGAATGCAAAGCCAAATAAGGCCGTCCGAAACCATGTTTTCCGCACTTGATACCCAAATGATGCAAACCGCCCTCGAGCTGGCCAAGCTTGGGCGGTTTTCTACTTCCCCCAATCCCCGCGTCGGTTGCGTCATTGCACACGGCGCCCAAATCGTCGGACAAGGTTTCCACGTCAAAGCAGGTGAGCCGCACGCCGAAGTTCACGCATTGAGGCAGGCCCAAGCGGCGGCAAAAGGCGCAACAGCCTATGTCACGCTGGAGCCTTGCAGCCATTACGGCCGCACGCCGCCATGCGCCGAAGCGCTGATTCATTCCGGCGTAGCGCGCGTGGTCGCCGCCATGACCGACCCTAATCCATTGGTCGCAGGCAAAGGTTTGTCCATGCTGGAAGCCGCCGGAATCCGTACCGAAAGCGGTTTACTGGAAGCGCAGGCGCGCGAGCTCAACCGTGGTTTCCTGTCGCGTATCGAACGCGGCAGACCGTTTATCCGCCTCAAATGCGCCGCCAGTTTGGACGGCAAAACCGCCCTTTCGGACGGCCGCAGTTTTTGGATTACCGGCGAAGCGGCACGTGAAGACGTACAAATTCTCCGCGCCGAAAGTTGCGCCGTTTTGACCGGTATCGGTACCGTGCTTGCCGACAACCCGAAACTCAACGTCCGCAGCTTCCCCACCCTGCGCCAGCCTGCGCGCATCGTCTTAGACAGCCGACTGCAAATCCCTTTGGACTGCCACCTCGTGACCGATACCGACAGCCCGACCGTTATCATTACCCTTTCCTCAGACGAACAACGTTTGCAGGCGCTGGGTAAATTTGAACATATCCGCATCATCAGGCCGTCTGAACACATCAACGGCCGCATTAATCTTCTTTCACTCATGCCGCAACTGGCAGAGCTTGGCTTTGGCGAAGTTCTGGTAGAAGCCGGCTCAACACTTGCTTCAGCCTTCCTGAAGGATGACTTGGTGGATGAAATCGTCCTCTACCAAGCACCGAAACTGTTAGGCGCAGGCAAACCTCTTTTCTCCCTTTCTGAAAATCTGGCCGCCCTACTTTCAGACGGCCCTTGGCACAGTCAATCGGTAGAAATCATCGGGCAGGACATTAAATGGGTTCTACGGAAAAAATCCGTCTGATTGCTTGTCATAAATAATTTAATTATTTTCAATAGAGTTATTCTATTGTTTATATAGCAATAAATGTGATTTATTCATCAATCTATTATAATGACTATAGCGTATTTCAATTTAAAACTTTGACTTAGGCTCATTATAATTAACCTGATTGTCAACAAAATTCTTTTTTTCTTCACGAAATAATAAACTTTTAAAATAAGTTAAGCCGAGAAAATTTATTAAAAGTTTTTATTCTAGAAGGATTTTAAATGGCATAAACGGTAGCCCTGTCTTATGAAGATAACATGTGATTTTAAATATATAGTTGAAAAACAAAAATTATTTATTGATTTTAAAAATTAAATTTTCAAAAATACTATTTCCATACCTCAGAGGCCGTCTGAACGACCGTTAAACTTTTTTGATTGAGACGAATCTGATAAATGCTTATGATTTCGCCCGCTGAAATTATAAGTACGGTTTTGAGGCTTCACACGATACGGCAGCCGGCTATGCGGTTGCAGCAAACAACTCAGGCATCGGGCAAACACTCCCGATTCACTCATTCATTACACGAAAGACATCATGAAAAACATTACGATACAAAAATTTGCCGATAAGACCGCAAAAATCGGCATCGTCGGCTTAGGCTACGTTGGTTTACCACTGATGCTGCGCTATGTGGACATCGGTTACCAAGTTTTGGGTTTCGACATCGATAAAACCAAAGTCGACAAGCTCAACAAAGGCGAAAGCTACATCGAGCATATCCCTTCCGACAAAATTGCCGCTGCTTCCAACAGCCTGTTTGAAGCAACGACCGACTTCTCCCGCATCGGCGAAGTAGAAGCCGTGATTTTGTGCGTACCGACTCCGCTCAACAAATACCGCGAACCGGACATGAGTTTCGTTATCGACACTACCGACGCAGTCAAACCTTACTTGCGCGCCGGTCAAGTGCTGTCTTTGGAATCCACCACCTACCCCGGTACTACCGAAGAAGAATTGCTGCCGCGCATGGAAGAAGGCGGCTTGAAAGTCGGTCAAGACGTGTTCTTGGTTTACTCTCCTGAGCGTGAAGACCCGGGTAACCCTAACTTTGAAACCCGTACCATCCCCAAAGTCATCGGCGGCCATACCCCTGCTTGTTTGGAAGTCGGCCTGGCGCTGTACCAACCTGCCATCGATAAAGTTGTTCCGGTAAGCTCCACCAAAGCGGCCGAGCTGACCAAACTTTTGGAAAACATCCACCGCGCCGTAAACATCGGCTTAGTGAACGAGATGAAAATCGTTGCCGATAAAATGGGCATCGACATTCACGAAGTCATCAATGCCGCCGCAACCAAACCGTTCGGCTTCGTTGCTTATTACCCGGGCCCCGGCTTGGGCGGCCACTGTATCCCTATCGACCCGTTCTACCTGACTTGGAAAGCCCGCGAATACGGCGTCAACACCCGCTTCATCGAGCTGGCAGGCGAAGTTAACTCCCACATGCCCGACTACGTTATCGAAAAAGTCGGCCTGGCTTTGAACGACCACAACCGTTCCATCAAAGACAGCAAAATCTTGGTATTGGGTATCGCCTATAAGAAAAACGTAGACGATATGCGTGAAAGCCCGTCTGTGGAAGTGATGGACCGCCTGCACAAACTGGGCGCAGTGGTTTCCTATTCCGACCCGCACGTTCCAGAATTCCCGCACATCCCCGGCCACCACTACTTCGACCTGAAGAGTGAAGCGCTGACCCCTGAAACTGTCGCCCAATACGACTGCGTGGTTCTGACCACCGATCACGACAAATTCGACTATGACATGATCACCGAACATGCCAAACTGATTGTCGATACACGCGGCAAATTCCCAGTGAAAAATCCTAAAGTCATCAAAGCATAATCTTGCTTCAGACGCATCCGGCTGCCTCCGGTTTCCCCACCGGGACGGCGGCCGGTTTCCCAAGGCCATTTGTTTTTCAGACGGCCTTGGGAAACCGGCAACGGTAACAACGCATCTCTTACGAAAAACGCTCAGCTCGAACTTCCGGCCGTCTGAAAACAAATAATATGAACGCGAAAAAAATCCTCGGCTACGCATTGGGCCCGATAGGAAGCGCCGCTTTCGGCCTGCTTTCCCTGCCGCTCATCTCATGGTACTTCCCTGCGGAAGACATCGGCCGTATCGTACTCTTGCAGACCATTGCCGGACTGAGCATCCTGTTGCTGGGCCTGGGGCTGGACCAATCCTATATTCGCGACTATTACGCCGTTAAAGACAAGGCCGCGCTGTTCAAATCCGTTTTTTTATCGCCATTGATTCTGACGGTGGCGGTTGTGGTTTTAGTGTTGCTGATAAACGCATCATGGCCGTCTGAAATCATTTTCGACATCCCCAGTGCGAATTTGGGAATTCTCTTCCTGATTTTCTTGGCCACCACGCTGATTATCCGTTTTTTAGCCTTGATTTTGCGGATGAAAGAGCAGGCACTGGCTTTTTCACTCAGCCAGCTTGCGCCGAAATTTTTGATTTTGGTGTTGGTTTTTGCCGTGATCGCTTCCGGCCTGCCCGCCAATACCACTTCGCTGGTTTTTGCCTATACCGCCGCCCAAGTGCTGACCGTTGCGCTGTTGATCTATCAACTGCGCCGAGACCTGCAAGCCGTTTCCCATGCGAAATGGTCGCCTGAGCTGCATCGGGACGGATTACGCTACGGCCTGCCGCTGGCATTCGGCAACTTGGCCTATTGGGGTTTGACTTCGATTGACCGTTTTGTCCTCAAGAATATCTCGGGCTTGGACGAGTTGGGCATTTATTCGATGGCAGTCAGCTTTGGCGCCGTCGCCTTGATTTTCCAAAGCGTGTTTTCCACCATTTGGGCGCCTTTGGTGTTCAAATGGGTGGAAGAAAAAACCAATCTGGACAAAATCGGCGACATCACGCTTTCCATGACCGTCCTCATCAGCGCAATGATTTGCCTTATCGGGATTTTCTCGCCGATGGCGACCTGGATACTGCCGGAAAAATACACGCAGGTTCAATTTATCCTGCTCTCGTGTATGCTCTTCCCCCTGTTTTACACGCTGACCGAAGTCAGCGGCATCGGTTTGAACGTCGTCCGCTCGACTTGGCTGATTACCGCCATCAACATCGTTGCCTTTATCGCCAATACCGCCCTGCTCTATCTGCTGGTGCCGAAATTTGGTGCAAAAGGTGCGGCTATGGCCAGCGCAACGGCTTTTTGGCTGTTTTTCATCTTGAAAACCGAATTCTCTTCACGCCTGTGGCAGCCTTTGCCGCGCCTGAAGATTTATACCAACTCAACGCTCTGCCTGATGATCTGCCTTGCCTACACTTGGCTGGGTACGCGAGACAACTATATTTGGTTTGCGCTGGCATGGGCCGTCGGACTGGGTTTCCTGTTCCTAAAATACAAACACGCATTATTTGCCGCGACCGAAAAAATCAAAGCCAAATTAAACCGTTCGGCAAAATAGCCAACCTGAGATTCATGTCTCTACGATAACAACAGCACGACTATGAAAATAAAACGTCTGAACTTATACACTTACATCCTATACATCATGCTCGCAGCCTATATGCTGGGGCCCGCGCTTTCCTTTAAGGTCGGCGTGCCGCGTATCGACAACCCGCTGACCCTGATATTTGTACTGCTTGGTTTTATCGTATTTTTTCTGGAAAGCAAGCATATTCCACGCAAGATTTTTGCCATGCTCTGCGCCCTGACTGCCATGTGCATCTGGCCTGCCATCCACATGGGCATTACGTCGCTGACGCCGACGCAGTACATGGATATTTTGTTTTTTATGGCGGTTCCGGCTTTCTTCTACTTGTTTTACCAAGTATTGAAGCGCGCCGACGACCCTTTGAGGACAATTCAGAAGTTCCTCATCGTATTTACATTGTTTATCGCCGTGCCGCCGTTTGCAGAGCTGGCCACCGGTATTCAGTTTGTGAGCGCCAGCGATGAGTTGGCTATTGACGAAGGCTCGCTCAAAGGCTTGTTCTTTAACCCGAACAACCTTGCCGCCACCGCAGTCTGCCTTGCGCCTGCCATTTTGTTTTTCTTCCAACTCCAAGGACGGAAACACAAAGAAAAACTGCTGGGCTGGGGCTTGTTCCTGCTGTTGGGTATGGCCATTTTCGCCAGCGTATCGCGTACCGCCATCGGCTGTTACCTGTTGATTTTGCTGGTTTATACGGCCTATCGCAAAAACGGTTTTATTACGGTCGGCGTAGCAGGCCTGCTGGCGTTGGTGTTGTCGATGATTCCGTCTCGCGCGATTGCGGAATTTTTGCTCTCACTAAACGGCAACCAGTTTTTGGAACGCTTTTCCAGCCGCGTGTACCTCTTCCTGTACGACTTGGGCAGCGACAACTCCGTGTCCTACCGTCAGGAGATTTACAACTACTTCTGGAACAATCCGCCCCTGCTGCTGACCGGCTACGGCCCTAAAAACTTCCGCGAATATTTCGGCGGCCATTTGAGCGGCAGCTTGGGCTTTGAAAACCCGCACAGCTTCATCATCGAGCTGTATCTGGGTTTCGGCATGATTTCCCTGCTCGGCTTTATTGCCTTTGTGGCGTGTTATTTCCTCTACACCGCCTCAAACCGCGCAGTAACCGGCAAATCGCGCGTTTTGGCTTGGGTTGCCTTGGGCATTTTCCTGCTGGCCGGTTTTATTCCGTCCACTATTTTGCGTATGCCGTTTATCTGGCTGCCCTGCCTGCTGATTTTTATTTACAGCGTATTTGTCGCGCCCAAGCTGAAAGATATGGCCGCTTACGCATACAACGAAACACTATACGATACGAAGAAACCATCATGAAAATCATCCTGACTACCTCCATGTCCGGCCTCGGTGGCACTGAAAACGCCACTTTCCGCCTCGGCCGCCTGCTCAAACAACGCGGACACGATATCGTATTGGCCTCTTCAGACGGCCCTTTGATTCAGGAAGCGCAAGCATTGGGCATCCGTTGGCAGCCGATCGATTTTTACCAAGGCGGATTATTGGGTTACATCAAAGGCATGTTTGCCTACATGAAACTGCTGAAAAAAGAGAAACCCGATGTGATTCACTGCCAAATGGCGCGTATCGTTCCGGCCTGCGCCATTGCGGCCAAGTTTGCCTCGCCGAAAACCAAAGTGTTCTACCACGCGCGCGGCCTTGATCCGGAAACTTATCCGAAAATTGCCAAGCTTTTCGACAAGCTGGGCGTGTACATCATCGGCAACTGCAAACACGAACGCGAAAAAC
>NZ_JBQCXF010000058.1:0-13804 GCF_051956635.1 Neisseria sp. P0022.S010
GCTGCTCGCCGAGCGTTCGGGTAGGTTGCTTGAGCACACCAGCAATGATGTGCCTAGAGGAATGACTGTCCGCGACAGAACCCGGCTTACCGTCCGAGCTGTATGTCCCCATACCGCGGCAGGTTTTTAAAACCTGCCGCATTTTTATAGAAATAAAAAGGCCGTCTGAAACCTGAATCTTGGTTTCAGACGGCCTTTTTTAAACCGCTGTTTATGGACGGTATTCCGGTTTCATGCCGTTGGGCAGGAGCTGCCATACATAGCCGGTGGTTTTCATTTTACCGGCCACTTCGCCTGCTTCGTCGCCATAGCCCCAGAAATAATCCACACGGACTGCGCCTTTAATCGCGCTGCCGGTATCTTGCGCCATAATTAAGCGGTTGAGGGCTTTTTTGGTGATCGGATGGGCAGTGGCGACGAATAACGGTGCGCCAAGCGTGATGTAGTGGCGGTCGATGGCACCGGCGTATTCGCCCATCAACGGCGTACCCAATGCGCCCACCGGGCCGGAATCGCCGCTGCCGGTCAGCTCGCGGAAGAAGACGTAGCTTGGGTTTTGTCCCAAAACTTCGGCAAGGCGGCCGGGGTTTTGCTTCATATAGGCCTTGATGCCCTGCATGCTGGTCTGACCCAGCGGCAGATAGCCTTTGTCCGCCATATAGCGGCCGATGGAAACATACGGATGTTCGTTTTTATCGGCAAATCCGACACGGATGTATTTGCCGGACGGCGTTTTCAGACGGCCTGAACCTTGAATGTGCATAAAGAAAAGTTCGACCGGATCATCTGCGTAACCCAAAATCGGCGCTTTGCCGTTAAGCGCGCCGCCGTTGATTTGGCTGCGGGTGTAGTAAGGAACGAAACGGCTGCCTTCAAAACGGCCTTTCAGCGCGGTGCTGCGTGCTGTAATCGGGAATCTGGACAAGTCGGCCGTGTATGCGCCGCTGTTGTCGATGACGCCGCTGTTTGGGCCGGTTTGGCGGATGCGGACGGTGGCTTTGCTGCCCCTCAAGTTTGCAGCCAGCGGAACGGAAACAAAATCGTTCGGAATGCCGTAAATAGGGAAACGGGATTGGCTCGTGGATTTGTCGTCGCCGCGCAGGACCGGTTCGTAATAACCGGTAATGGTGCCGGCAGGATTGCCGCCGTTATCGACGCGCCATGCGGTGAAATAGCGCTCGAAAAAGTGCTTGGCTTGGAAATGGTGCACCGGTGTTTGCATGGCCTGGATACAAACGTCCTGCCAGCCTTGGCGGTTTTTAAGTTTTTCACAGCCTAAACGGAAAGATTGCAGGCTTTTGGTAAAGTGTTGGAGGTCCCAGTGCGGCAATTCGTTGTAGGAAACTACGGTGTAGTTTGCTCCTCCCCCGCTCACTGTCGTACCGACGGGATCGGGCGTACCGGTGGGGCGGTCAGGGCCTTTGATAACGCTGGTGTCGGTTTCGGGGAGGTTTTTAATGCTTTTGCTCGGACAGGCGGCAAGAATGGCCGCGGCAATGCTGACGAGCGTAATGCGGTACAAATGTTTTTTCATGAAATCAATAGCGTGTCGAAAGGCCGTCTGAAAGCGATTTTTCAGACGGCCTATGTTGGAAAGTGCTGATTTTACATAAACATAAAATACACTAAGTTATTTTATTGAACATATATCGTACTTTATCTATCCGACTATTTGGACGACGGGGCTGGCAAACAGGTTCACCGGTAGTAACATGGTACCCTTTTAACTCTGTTAAACAAACACTACGTCCATTTGTAAAGAAAGTTAAATCACTACGATATTCTTGAATACACCGAGCAGGGATTTCTCCACTAAGAATGACCTCATTATTTTTCAATTGAGTGTCTACGATGTTCGCACAATATTTAGGAGCATCGTTGTATGCTCGTGAAAGATATTCCTGTGGCGCATAAATTTTAAAACTAAGATATGGCTCTAACAATTCTGTTCCAGCTTTTTTTAAGACTTGTTCCAATACAATAGGAGCAAGCATCCGAAAATCTGCTGGGGTACTAACAGGGCTATAGTATAAGCCATACTTAAAACAGATTTTACAATCCGTCACATTCCAACCATATAATCCTTGTTCGCAACCATAGCGTATCCCTTCCATAACTGCATTTTGAAATGATTGATTTAAGTATCCAAGAGAAACCGAGCTCTCATACTGCATTCCACTTCCCAACGGAAGCGGTGATACAGATAAACCAATGGAAGCCCAGAAAGGATTTGGCGGCACTTCGATGTGAATGGTATATTCTGCATTTTTTAACGGTCTCTCCATATAAATGACTGTAGGCTCTTTTAGTTCTATCTCCACATGATACTTTTCTTGCAACAGTGCACTAATCACTTCCATTTGTACTTTCCCTAAGAAAGAAAGTATGATTTCATGTGTCGCAGAATCCACATAATATCGCAGAAGCGGGTCACTGTCGGAGATTTCTAAAAGTGCATCAAGTAACATTTCCCTTTGTTGAGGTTTGCTCGGTTCAACAGTCGTTTGCAGCAGAGGGAGGGGATTTTCAATTCTCTCTCTCTGTGGCAATAGCTTTGTATCTCCAAGAACACTATTTAACTTCAAAAACTCATTCTGCAAAATAACAATTTCCCCGGAATAAGCCTTATCGATTTTACATAATTCACCATTTATTGAAGTATACATTTCTGTAATTTTTATTTTTTCCTTTTCCGATATTCTAACCGAATCTCGCAAATGCAGTACGCCACTATAAAGACGTATATATGCAAGACGCTGTCTTTTTTCCGAATACTCAATTTTGAAAACTTTTCCGCAAAGTTCAGACTGACCTCGATGTGTTGATGAATAAAATTTATTCGTAATCACTTCTATAAGGTTATCAATCCCTATATTGTTTTTTGCACTTCCGTGATAAACAGGGAACAGGGAACAATTATGAAATCTTATGCTTTCCTCTTGTTCGAGTTCTAATGCTTCCAATAATTTCCCAGACGTATATTTCTCCAAAAGGTAATCATTTCCTTCTATTACCATATCCCATTGTTCAGATTCGGTAAAGTTCATTACACGCATATTAGGATGCAGTTCTACCTTCTGTTTGATTACAATTTCGGCAGAAAGTTTCTCTTTAATATCCTGATAAACCGTTGATAAATCAATTCCATTTTGGTCAATCTTATTGATAAAAAAGATTGTGGGAATCCCCATTTTCCTAAGTGCATGAAATAATATACGAGTTTGTGCTTGTACGCCATCTTTTGCAGAAATCAGTAGAATTGCCCCATCTAAAACTGATAATGAACGATATACTTCTGCTAAGAAATCCATATGTCCTGGCGTGTCTATGATGTTCACCTTCGTATTTTCCCACTGAAAAGAGGTTATTCCTGTCTGAATTGTAATTCCTCTCTGACGTTCTAAAAGCGTATTATCCGTCCTCGTTGTACCTTTGTCCACGCTTCCTAATTCTGTAATCGCTCCACTGTTATATAATAAGCTTTCTGTTAAGGTAGTTTTTCCTGCATCAACATGAGCTAAAACTCCAATATTAATAATTTTCATGTGATTTTCCTCCATTCAAAAACCCAAAAGGGCATAAAAATCCCAGTGATAAATACTTTTATCACTGGGATTTTTATGCATAACCATAGGTATACAAAGCATACAGATATTCTCTGGATACTTTAGAATCACATGATAAAGGTATTCTTAAACTGGGTACAAAAAACTAAGCCCTCCTAAAAAAGGACATCTAATTATTTGTTCCCGCTATCAAATTGACAGTTTATTTAAGAATACCTTGCCGCATATTTATTAACTCCTTTTAAATAGTCACTTAAATAATAGCACGTAAGAGCATATTTGTAAAGGAATCTCCAATTTTTTATCAAAAAAAGCGATTTATCGGCGCGGCGGCAATTTGACGACAACCGTATCGGCCAGCATATCGTAGAGCGTGCGGCGGTCGCGTTTGACGGAAAAGAGCATGATGAAGTTGATGAAGGCTATAAGCAGAGAAATCAGGTTTCCACCCGTGTCACTTATTGCCAACGATACAATAGTTACCACAACACCAACAGCAAGCGCCCAGACAACTTCGCGGATTAAAACCGTTCCTTCAAAGCCCGGATTGCTTCCGTCATTTTTTAACACCCGGATGCCCATAATTTTTTTACCTAAAGACTGACCGTCCCGGCTCATGTAATACAGTTGGAAGATACCGAAAACCAAATAGACAGCCAAAGAAATAAAAAATGTTATGGCAAAATATTCAGGGGTATTAAAAAGAGAAGATTCCGAAACTAATTTTTTGCTTTCATCTAAAGTAAAAACTACCATCACAATAAATGGCAACCATATCAAAAAAGTAAACAGATTATTCAACAAATATGCCGCAACCCTCGCCCCCGGCGAAGCAATATGGACATCTACTATTTCTGTTTGGGGCAAATCCGACAAATTGATTTTGCTCATTTAATCTTCCTCTGTACCATTAATGAAATGCAATTTCATTGCCATCTTAACCTATTTTCCTATCATTCTAAAAATTTTCGATAAAAACCTTTACATTTTCCGCAGACGGCGTTAAAACGTTTGTTTTCCCCTTTTTTATAGTGGGTTAACAAAAATCTGAACAAAGCGGCAGGCGATGCCGTTCCGATTTTTGTTAATGCACTATAAACTTATCCGGATTTTCTTTGTAAGGAGTAACACATGAAAGTAGGTTTTGTCGGCTGGCGCGGTATGGTCGGCTCTGTTTTGATGCAGCGTATGAAAGAAGAAAACGACTTCGCCCATATTCCCGAAGCGTTTTTCTTTACCACTTCCAACGTCGGCGGTGCTGCCCCTGATTTCGGTCAGGCGGCCAAAACATTGTTGGATGCCAACGATGTTGCCAAATTGGCAAAAATGGACATCATCGTTACCTGTCAGGGCGGCGATTACACCAAATCCGTGTTCCAACCCCTGCGCGACAGCGGCTGGAACGGATACTGGGTTGACGCGGCTTCTTCCCTGCGCATGAAAGACGACGCGATTATCGTCCTCGACCCGGTCAACCGCAACGTCATCGACAACGGCCTCAAAAACGGCGTGAAAAACTACATCGGCGGCAACTGCACCGTTTCCCTGATGCTGATGGCTTTGGGCGGCCTGTTCCAAAACGATTTGGTCGAATGGGCAACCAGCATGACCTACCAAGCCGCTTCCGGCGCGGGTGCGAAAAACATGCGCGAACTCATCAGCGGCATGGGCGCGATTCACTCCCAAGTGGCAGACGAGCTTGCCGACCCTTCCAGCGCGATCCTCGACATCGACCGCAAAGTGTCCGATTTCCTGCGCAGCGAAGACTATCCGAAAGCCAACTTCGGCGTACCGCTCGCCGGCAGCCTGATTCCTTGGATTGACGTGGATTTGGGTAATGGCCAGTCCAAAGAAGAATGGAAGGGCGGCGTGGAAACCAACAAAATCCTCGGCCGCAGCGACAATCCGACCGTAATCGACGGCTTGTGCGTGCGCATCGGTTCTATGCGCTGCCACAGCCAAGCCATTACCCTGAAGCTGAAAAAAGACCTGCCTGTTTCTGAAATCGAAGCGATTTTGGCAGGCGCGAACGACTGGGTGAAAGTCATCCCCAACGAAAAAGAAGCCAGCATCCACGAGCTGACGCCCGCCAAAGTAACCGGCACGCTGTCTGTTCCCGTCGGCCGTATCCGCAAACTGGAAATGGGCGGCGAATACATCAGCGCGTTCACTGTCGGCGACCAACTCTTGTGGGGCGCTGCCGAGCCGTTGCGCCGCGTATTGCGCATTATCTTGGGCAGCCTGTAATTTAGGTTGGCATGAAAAAAGCAACGGTTTGAGCCGTTGCTTTTTTGTCACAAAAAGGCCGTCTGAACCTTTCAGACGGCCTTGTTTCCTATTCTTTTTTACCGGCCAAACCGATTTCTTTGGTGGAATCGCCAACTTTGATTTGCGCCTTACCGGCAATTTCTTCAGCCTGCGGGCCGAAGAGTTTCAAATCGTAACGGCCGTTTTCGATACCGTTCAAACTGGTTTTACCGCTGATGGCGGCTTTTCCGTTGTTATTGGCAATGCCTGCGGCAAGCAGGTCGACATTATTGTGGGAAGCCATGCTGCTGATTTTGCCGTAACCTTGTTTTTTATCGAAATCGACAGTGTATTTCAGACGGCCGCTGCGGTCGTCGCCGTTAAACGCGATCCCCGAATACTGATAGCTGCCTTGTTTGGGTAAATTGCGATACGCTGTTTCATCGCCTTGGACTTCGCCGACGGTGAATGTGTATGTATCGAGGTTTTGCAGCTTGCCTGCATCATCGGCTTTTTGTTTGGCGTAACGCGCGGCAACAGCAGAATAATTTTGTTTATACACTTGGAAGTCGCCCGTTTCCAAAGTGATGACTTGGCCGTTTACCTTGATTTTTTGGGCATAGTCGTAAGAGGATACTTTATCGGTTTTCAAAAAGCCGGTATCGAGTTTGCCGCCTTTTTGCAGGGTTTGCGTTTTACCGTTGGCTGTCAGCTCCAACGTACCGTTTTCAGGGACGGATTCGTTCAATTCAACGGACAACACGCCTTTCGGATGCGGATTGAGCGGCTCGGTAACGGCATTCGACAAGCCGCTTGTTGCGCCGCCGCAGGCAGCCAGCATCAAAGACAGGGAAGCAGTCAAAGCAGAAATACGGAGGGTTCTCATCATTTTTTCCTTTCCTTTTTATTTGGTATGATATTTATCATATACCTAAAAAAATGAACAATAAATGATTTTTGTCAAAATTAAGCATTTTGAATATTGATTTTATAAATATTGAAACATTTTTAAAATATCGGGTATTCAGTCTATTCAAAGTCCCTTCCGCTATAATCATTTTATTTTGCAAACGGATTTCATCATGCCGAAAATCACCCTCATCGCCGCCTACGCTGCCCGCCGCTGTATCGGCATCAACAACACCATGCCTTGGCATTTGCCCGAAGATTTTGCCTTTTTCAAATCCTACACCACCGGCAAACCCGTCATTATGGGCCGCAAAACATGGGAATCGCTGCCGCGCAAGCCGCTGCCCGGTCGTCCAAATATCGTCATCACCCGCCAAGATTATCAGGCCGAAGGCGCGCAAACGGCGGCTTCTTTGGAAGATGCGCTGGCTTTGTGTCAGGGGGTTGAAGAAGTCATCATCATGGGCGGCGCGCAAATTTATGCACAAGCCCTGCCGATTGCCACCGATTTGCGTTTGACCGAAGTCGGTTTGGATGTGGACGGCGATGCGTTTTTTCCTGAGTTTTCCACAGAAACATGGCAAGAAGCCTCTCGGGAAAACCATGTTTCCGCCAAAGGCATCGAATACGCGTTTGTGCATTATGTGAAGGCATAATCCGACAATGCAAAGGCCGTCTGAAACCCTGTTTTCAGGTTTCAGACGGCCTTTTTATTTCGTTTGTTTACGGCATACCGTTTAAGCTGTTTTGTTTTTCAAAGGCAGTTTGATATGCGGTTTGGCCGGCTTGGGCGCTTCTTTCAGTCCAAGTTCGATTTGCTGCTCTTCGCTCAACAAATTGCTCCAGTCGCCTTTTTTATACCAGTCGCGGCCGTCCAACTCGATGGGGTGTTGGATGCGTTCGCAACCATTGCCGCATTGCAAATCGTCTTCTTTGCAGTATTTGTCGCAACCCCAGCAGATACGCTCGGGATTTTTCGGGAAAATGGGAAATTTCTTGGCCATGATGTTCTTCTTTTGTTTGTGTGCGGTATGGGCAGAATTATAAGTGATTTGAATGGGACTGGCGGCGGGTTTATCGTGTTTTACGCTGATTTTTTAAGATGTGTTAACCTTTCAGACGGCCTATACTGTGAAAACTATCCCTATTCAGTACAACAAGAGGACCCAATATGAACATATGCCGTCTGAAGCCTGAATTTGTCGAGCCTTTATCCCTCGCGCTGTTTGAGGAATGGCACGATTTTGCGCCGTGGTCGTCCCTGGACAAAATCCGTGCGTATTACGCGCAGTGCCTCGATGGGGATGACTTGCCGCTAGCGTTTGCGGCTGTGGATAAGGAAGGGCGGCTGATGGGCTCGGCGGCATTGAAGCGGTTTGATATGGCGTGTTTTCCCGAATACGAATATTGGCTGGGCGATGTGTTCGTTTTGCCGCAATTTCGCGGTTTGGGCGTAGGCAGGCAGCTGGTTTCGTTTTGTCTGGATAAAGCACGCAAACTGGGTTTGCCGCATCTGTTTCTCTATACGCCGGATGTGCAGGCTGTGTATGAAAAGTTCGGCTGGAAAGAAATCACCCAGACTTGGCACAACGGGGAAACCGTATCCGTCATGAAATTGGATTTATAGCTTGAAAAAATAAAAGGCCGTCTGAACATTTGGTTTCAGACGGCCTTTTATTTTAAATTATCCACAACTACCCTATCCGTTTAAACGGCGGCAAACAGGCCAATAATTGCTGGCCGTAGCGTTGCGTTTTGACGCGGTTGTCGAGGATGGTCACTCGGCCGTAATCCTGTTCGGTACGGATAAGGCGGCCGACGGCTTGGATCAGTTTGATGCTGGCTTCGGGCACCGTGATTTCGATAAAGGGATTGCCGCCGCGTTGTTCAATCCAACGGTTTTGGGTTTTCTCGATGGGGTTGTCCGGCATGGCAAACGGCAGCTTGGCGATAATGACCTGTACGCAGGCCGTACCGGGCAGATCGAGCCCTTCGGCAAAACTGTCGAGGCCGAAAATAATGCTGGCTTTGCCTTCGGCAATGGCTTGATGGTGCCTTTGTAAAAGAACGGCCTTGGGCAACTCGCCCTGCACAAGCAGAAGCGGCAAGTATTCGTCAGGCAGGCGCAAGGCGACGTCCTGCATTTGTTTGCGCGAGGAAAACAACACCAGCGTGCCGATGGCTTCAACCGGTGAAACCAGCTTCGGCAACCATTCGACAATGGCGGCCGTGTGCGCATCAGGGTCTTTCGGGCTGGCGTGCACGGGCGGAATATACAGCTCGCCTTGCGCATCGAAATTAAACGGGCTTTCCAAAGCAAGCGTGGTGGTTTCGGGCAGCCATAATAGGCCGGTTTGACGCAAAATCAGGTTGAAGCTGCCGAGTGATTGCAGGGTGGCCGAAGTCAACACCGCGCCTGCCGCGCGCCGCCACAGATTGTTGGCAAGGTGGGATGCGCTGCTGATGGGGCTGGCGTTGAAAATATAGTCGTTTTTGTCGTCGGCACGGCGGGTTATCCATTTTGCCAACGGCTCTTCGCCCTCAATGGGAACGGTGGAGAGTAAATCCCAAACCGCGCTGATTTGTTCGATACGGGCGATAAAAAGGCCGAACTCGCTGGTCAGGCGGTCGATGAGCGCGCCGTCCTGTTCTTTTTCGCGGCGTGCGGCGGAAAGCGCATCGTTCAGGCCGATAACGTGTTTGAGCAGGCTGCGCGCAGCAATGGCCGTATTGGAAACCGTGGTTTCCAGGCCTTCGGGGATTTTGCCGTCTTCCCACAGCCAAGTCGGTTCGTTGTGTTTCCGCCTGTCGTTTTCAGACGACCCCAGACTTAAAGACGGCTCTTCCGCCAAGTGAAACTGCCATTCGTGCAGACTGTCGAGCAAGGATGTGGCAGCTTCGTCGGCAAGGTTGGCAAGTTCGGCTTTATCGGTAAGCGCGGCAATTTTGCCGGTCAGCTGCGGCAGTTTTTCCAGC
The DNA here is from genome assembly GCF_051956635.1 of Neisseria sp. P0022.S010. Lineage (NCBI taxonomy): Bacteria > Pseudomonadati > Pseudomonadota > Betaproteobacteria > Neisseriales > Neisseriaceae > Neisseria > Neisseria sp. P0022.S010. The sequence continues at coordinate 9,699 of NZ_JBQCXF010000058.1, forward strand.
GTCCAAACGGCAATATTCCATGAATGTTCGGCGGCAAAACGGCTGAGGGCTTTTTTGGGCAGGTGGTGCGCTTCGTCTATGCAATAGAAACTGTTTTCGGGCGCAGGCAGAATCACGCCGCCGCCCATGCTGATGTCGGCAAGCAAAAGATCGTGGTTGGCAACGACGACATCGACGGTTTCCAAGACATCGCGCGCCAGGTAAAACGGGCATTCCGGACGGTTGGGACAGGCGGATTTCAGGCAGCCGTGGCGGTCGTTGGTCACTTTGAGCCAAATTGCGTCATCGATTTTTTCCGGCCAAGTGTCGCGGTCGCCATTAAAGCGGCGGGCGGAAAATTCATCGGCAATGTCGCGCAGCAGGTTCAATTCTTCCGGCTTGGGTTTGCTGTCCCACAACACTTCCGGCGCTTCAAAACCAAGCAGGTTTTGCTGGGCATTGTTTTGCGTCAGTTGATAAAGTTTATAGGGGCAAAGATAACGGCCTCGCCCTTTGGCAAGCGCAAAGGTCAGCTCCAAACCGCTTTTTTCGACCAGAAACGGCAAATCGCGGTCAACCAACTGCTCCTGCAAAGCTACCGTCGCGCTGCTGACGATCAGCCGTTTGCCGCGCGTCTGCGCCATGATGCCGCCTGCCAAAAGATAGGCCAACGATTTACCCACGCCGGTCGGCCCTTCGATCACGGCAATGCTTTCACCCTCGCGTTTGGGCGCTTCTTCGCCTTCTTCACGCGTCAACGTCCGCGAAAAAGCGTTGGCAATCGCCGCAATCATTTCCCGTTGCGAAGCGCGCGGACGGAAACCGGGCAGGTTTTTGCCGATGTTTTGGTAATGGTCGCGGATGGCGTTTTTTTCTAAATCGGTGAGCATTGAGGCCGTCTGAATGGGTTTGCAAGAATAGCGTATTTTAGCATTTTTACCTTCATGAAGCCTTCGTAAAGTCTTACTCTATTTTAGGGTTTGGCATTTTGATGGCGATGGCCAAACCGAAAAACCATAACCGGTTTTAATCAAGCAAAAGGCCGTCTGAAACTTTAGCCGCACTGATGCAGAGGCACCCACAATTTTTGCTTTTCGGATTTGTTTTTCTCGTAGCGGTTCCACGCTTTTTCATGAAAATAAAAGACGACGGTATTGACGATGGGTTCGACCAAAGCCACCGCGCTGGAAACACCGATACTGCCGGTCAGAATATAGGCGACACTAAATGCGACGCTGAAATGCAAAATAGCAAATGTAATGGTTTTAATCATTTTGTTTTCCTGATACATTGATGTTTTAATCGCTACATAATAATTATTATCAACTAACGCGTATATTTTAAATCCTTTATCCTTATTTAGATTTTATAAATCGATATTTTATTTTTAATAGGAATTTTATGAATCCGCTCCAAATTGTCGTCCTCGACCGCGATACCCTCGTCAACCGCCCGTTTGACTTTGATTTTCCACATACATTAAGCAGCTACGGCACAACCGAAGCGCACGAAACGCTGGCGCGTATCCGCGGTGCGGACATTGTGATTACCAATAAAGTCGTGATTTCCGCCCAAGCCTTTGCCGAAAATCCACAACTCAAGCTGGTTGCCGTTACCGCGACCGGCGTCAACAATGTGGACGTTGAGGCCGCCAAACAAAACGGCACGGCAGTGTGCAATATCCGCGCTTACGGCAATGAATCCGTGGCGGAACACGCGTTTATGATGATGATTACCCTGATGCGCAACCTGCCTGCCTATCAGCGCGACGTTGCGGCAGGCTTGTGGGAAAACTCGCCGTTTTTCTGCCACCTCGGCGCACCGATGCGTGATTTAAACGGTAAAACGCTGGCGATTTTCGGTCGCGGCAATATCGGTAAAACGCTGGCAGCTTATGCACAGGCTTTCAAAATGAACGTCGTGTTCGCCGAACATAAAAATGCCCAAAGCGTCCGCGACGGCTATGTTTCCTTTGACGAAGCCATCCGCTCCGCCGATGTCGTGTCGCTTAATTGCCCGCTCACGCCGCAAACGGCAAACATGATAGGCGAAGCTGAATTGCAGCAAATGAAACCCGGCGCCATCCTCATCAACTGCGGACGCGGCGGCTTGGTTGATGAAGCCGCTTTGGTTGCGGCGTTGAAATACGGCCAAATCGGCGGTGCAGGTTTTGACGTGTTGACACAAGAGCCGCCACGCGACGGCAACCCTCTGCTGAAAGCCCGACTGCCCAACCTCATCGTCACACCACATATTGCATGGGCAAGCCAAGAGGCCGCCAACCGTCTGTTTGACATCCTTTTGGACAACATCAACCGCTTCGTGGCCGGCAATCCGCAAAATCTGGTTTAAGCTATGGAAAACCTGTTGATAAAGTTGTGAACAATTTTAAAGGCCGTCTAAAATATTCAGACGGCCTTTATTAATCTTTATTTATTTCATAAGGTTATCTATCAATCAGGTTAAATCGTTTCATTCTTCATTGTGGATAACCCTATAAAAGCTGAAATCAGGCTTTCGGCTGGATGAGGTGGACATCGCATTGCGGGAACGGGATGTTGATGTTGGCGGCACGCAGGTTTTCAACCACTTGCTCGTTCAGGGCGAATCGGAACGGGCCGAGATTTTCTTCTTGCGTCCACGCCCAAAGGGTGATTTCGATGGCGCTGTCGCCAAGGTTGGTAATGTATACGACGGCAGGTCGTTCTTTGGTTTGAACACACAATGGATGCTCGGTTGCCGCTCTCAATACGGCGTCTTTGGCAACTTTTAAATCACAGGCGTAATCGACGCCGACCACGACTTGGGCGCGACAGAGGGATAGGGAGGAGCGGTTGACGATGCTGTTGCTCATGACCATGCTGTTGGGCAGGACGACTTCTTCGTTGTCCGGCGTGCTCAAAGAGGTCTGCACCATTTTGATTTCGCGGACGATGCCTTCAAAACCGTTGACGCGGATAAAGTCGCCGACTTTAAACGGGCGGAACAGGATAATCAGCGCGCCGGCGGCGAAGTTGGATAGTTGGTCTTTCAAAGATAAAGCCACGGCCAAGCCTGCGCCACCGATCAAGGCGGTCACGGAAGTGGTCGGAATGCCGAGTTTGCCCAGTGCGGCGATGATGATGAGGATCAGCAAACCGATATTGGCGACGTTGCCGAGGAAGCTGACCAGCGTTTTATCGATTTTGGCGCGAGTCAGCGCGGCTTTCATCAGTGTCACCACGCGTGTGGCGACCCAGCGGCCGATAAAGTAGATGGCTAAGGCGGCCAGCAGGTTCGTGCCGAAAGACATACCAACTTGGGCGAGGCGTTCCCAGCCGGAGAAGGAGGAGAGGGATTGGATATCGAAATTCATGATTGTGTATGCGTGTGAAGTTGTTTAAAAGGTCATTGTAAAACAAGGCCGTCTGAAAAACTAATGATTTGGTTTTTCAGACGGCTTTTAATCTTTCTTAAATCTTTTTCAGCTTAACGTAAAACGGTTTTGCTCCAACGGCTCACCCATTGTTTTTGTTTGGTGTTGATGTCGGCGCGGTTGGGGGAATCGCTGTGTTTCGGGGTTTGGGCAAACTCGAATACTTTGGGCAGCGGCGTGTTTTTTGCAGCCGGATAGACCCACATTTCGGCAGGCAGGGCTTTTTGCACTTCGCCGCTTTGCAGCCAGCTTACCAGTTTGGCTGCCAGCTCGGGTTGTTTCGCGCCTTTCAAAACGGCCGCGCCTTCAACTTGGCGGAATGTACCGCCTTTGAGGAAGAGGTTGCCGGTGGGCGGGGTGCTGTATTTGCCTTTGGAGTAGTGGACTTCGGCCGCTGGGCTGGTGGCATAGCTGACCACGAGGGGGTAGGCGCCGCCGTTTTGGGTGAAGTCGGTGTAGTAGGCTTCGCTCCAGCCTTTGGCGACTTTCACGCCGTTTTGGCGCATTTGCGCCCACCATTTGAACGCGCCTTCTTCACCCATGCCGCCGATGTTGGCCAAGAGGAAGGAGAGGCCGGGCGAGGAGGTGGCGGGAGACGGGGTTACCAGAAGGTTTTTATATTCCGGTTTGGTCAGGTCTTGCAGGGTTTGCGGCAGGGGCAGTTTTTTCTGTTCAAACCATTTTTTGTCGTAGTTGATGGCGACATAGGCGT
>NZ_JBQCXF010000059.1:0-13663 GCF_051956635.1 Neisseria sp. P0022.S010
TCTTTCAACAGGTCGGCCTGCGTGGCGTGGGTGTGGTTCAGATACAGATTGTGCGCGCCGCCGGCGTTGCCCGTTGTCTGCATGCCGAGTTTTTTCGCGCTGTAACTGCTGAGGAAATAGCCTTCGACGACGCCGTCTTTCACCACAAAACGCGGCTGCGTGGCCACGCCCTCGGCATCGAAATAAGTGCTGCGGAACGAGCGCAGGATATGCGGTTCTTCACGAAGGCTGAGAAACTCGGGAAGCACCTGTTTGCCGATGCTGTCAATCAGGAAGCTGCTTTGGCGGTAGAGCGCGCCGCCGCTGAGTGCGCCGATAAGGTGGCCGATTAAGCCGACGGCGACAGTGGTGTCGAACAGTACGGGATAGCTGCCGGTCGGAACGCTGCGGCTGTTCAGACGGCGTAAAGTCCGTTCGGCTGCGGTTTGGCCGATGAGTTCGGGCGCGTCCATGTCTTCGTGACGGCAGGAAGAATCGTACCAATAGTCGCGCTGCATGCCGTGTTCGTCGCTGGCGACTACGCTGCAAGAAATGCTGTGGTGCGTGCTTTGCTGATGTGCGGCAAAGCCGTGGGTGTTGCCGTAAACGTATTGGTAATGGCCGGTATGAACCGATGCGCCTTCGGAATTTTCAATGCGTTTGTCCGTTGACAGCGCGGCCTGTTCGCATTGCTTGGCCAAATCAATGGCGGATTCGGTACTCAAATCCCATTCGTGGTAGCGGTCGAGGTCACCGATATGGGTTGCCATCAAGGCAGCATCGGCAAGGCCGGCGCAATCGTCTTCGGCGGTATAGCGCGCAATATCGATGGCGGCCTTGACCGTATCTTGCAGGGCGCGTTCGGAGAAGTCGGCAGTGCTGGCGCGGCCTTTGCGTTGGCCGACATAGACCGTAATGTCTAAAGATTTGTCTTGTTGGAACTCGATTTGTTCGATTTCGCCCAGGCGCACGCTGACACTTTGGCCGAGCGACTCGCTGAAATCGGCTTCGGCCGAGGTGGCGCCGGATTGTTTGGCCAAATCCAGCGTGTGTCCGCACAAGCGCAACAGCTCGTCCGGTGTGTGGTTAAACAGCATAAAAAGGTTTCCTGACAGGGTTTTGCGGCATTTTAACCGTTTCAGACGGCCACTGCAAAAATCGCACGGAAAGGCCGTCTGAAAACTGATAAAATAGGCAGATTCAGAAAATCAGGTAAACACAATGTTTGAACAAGAAGATGAATGGGTCAGCAAAACCCAAATGAAAAAGCAAATGAACGATTTGCAGGCTTTGGGTATGGAACTGACCAAGCTCTCCAGCGATACGCTGAAAAAAATCGGCTTGGACGAAGAGCTGTTCGAGGCCATTGCCACCTATAAAAAAATCACGTCCAACAGCGCGCTCAAACGCCAAGCCCAATTTATCGGCCGCCTGATGCGCGATACCGACCCCGCACCCATCGAAGCCTATTTGGCCAAACTGCGCGGTGACAATGCAGCACACAATGCCTTTTTGCAACGCGTCGAGCAGGCGCGTACCCGACTGTTGGCAGACGATGGTGCGATTACCCAATTTATGGCCGATTTTCCGCAGGCCGACGCCGGTAAATTGCGCACCTTAATCCGCAACACCAAAAAAGAGCAGGAACAAAACAAACCGCCGAAAAACTTCCGCGCGCTGTTCCAAGAAATTAAAGCAGTGATGGAGGCCGGTCAATCCGATGCTTCAGAAGAAGGGCAGGATTGGGAGGAATAAACCTTAAGGCCGTCTGAAAACGGATTGCGGTTTTCAGACGGCCTGTATCGTAATACCGAAGGAGGATGACCATGAAATTTCGCTACTTTGTACCTGCTTTGTTAATCAGTGCACTAACCCTGAATGGTTGTACTGCCTTTCTTTGGGGAGGCAACAACCCGTTCCATAAAACCACAACCGAAAAAACCGTTGCCAAAGACAAGATTCACGCATTTGGCGTGGTTGCCAAAGACAATACGCAATTGGAAACAGGCAGCTTGGTCATGATGGGCAAAAAATATTGGTTTGTCGTTAATCCTAAAGATTCGGCCAAGTTGAAGGCGGTCTTGGATGTTAAATTGGACAAACAGTTTCAAATGGTTCAGCAAAACCCAAGATATGCGTATGAGGCTTTGCCGGTCGAATTGAAATCCCCTGAAGCGCAAACGTTCCGTTCAAAATTCTGCCTGCGTTACGATACTCAAAAAGCTGCCGAGATTGCCAAGTTGAAACAGTTGGCGTTCAAGCCGGTCGAACTCGATGACGAAACTGTCTACACACGGTGTATTTCTACCGAAGGTCATTATTATGCGACGCCGAAAAATGTTGCCGAAGACCGCCGTTTTGACACTGCCGTCCCGGTCAGAATTTATTATACGGAAACCAAAAAAAGCACAGACGTTCAGAAGTTGACGGAGAATATCCTGCAAACACCATTTACATTGGCTTTGGACGCAGTCGGCGCAGTGATAGCAGTCCCCTATGTCGTAGTCAGTGAAATTATCGATGCTTCACGCAAATAATATCCAAGGCCGTCTGAAAACGGATTGCAGGTTTCAGACGGCCTCCTCCTTAAAATAAACGCTTAAAAATATTAATTTTTTCTCTTTAAACCCACACACCATGTCTGTCAAAATCCAAACACGTTCCATTAATCCGACTGTTTTCAACGACTTGCTCACTGCCGGTACCGATCCTTTGATTGCGCGGCTGTGTGCTGCGCGTGATGTGCAAAGTCCGGCCGAGTTGGATGACAAGCTTGCTGCGCTTTTGCCGTATCAAACGCTGACAAACTGCGAAGCCGCCGCCCGCCGTCTGGCGGATGCCATCGAGCGCAAGGAAAAAATCCTGATTGTCGCCGACTACGATGCCGACGGCGCGACCGCGTGTTCCGTCGGTATGAGCGGCTTGGCGGCGATGGGCGCGGCGGTGGATTTCCTCGTACCCAACCGCTTCGAACATGGCTACGGTTTAACGCCCGAGCTTGCCGAAATCGCGGCAGAGCAAGGCGTGGATTTATTGGTAACGGTGGATAACGGTATCGCCAGCATTGCAGGCGTGGCGCGTGCGCAGGAGTTGGGTTTGGATGTGATTGTAACCGACCACCACCTGCCTGCCGAGACCGTACCCGACTGCATCATTGTCAATCCGAACCAAAAAGGCTGCGGTTTCCAAAGCAAAAGCTTGGCGGGCGTGGGCGTGATTTTCTATGTATTAATGGCTTTGCGTGCCGAACTGCGCCGCCGCAATTATTTTTCAGACGGCATGAAAGAGCCGAATCTGGGTGAACTTTTGGATTTGGTCGCACTCGGCACCGTCGCCGACGTTGTCCCCCTCGACCACAACAACCGCATCCTCGTATCGCAAGGTTTGAAACGGATGCGTTCGGGCAAGATGCGCCCCGGTATCCGCGCTTTGTTTGAAGTGGCGCGGCGCGATTGGCGCAAGGCGCAGCCGTTTGATATGGGCTTTGCGTTGGGGCCGCGCATTAACGCCGCCGGACGGCTGGACGATATGTCGGTCGGCATTGCCTGCCTGTTGGCGCGAGATGATGCCGAAGCACAGGAACTGGCGGCCCAGTTAAATAACCTCAATATCGAACGCCGCGAAATCGAGCAGTCTATGCTGCAAGACGCGCTGAATGATTTTCCTGAAACCTTGCCTCCAGGGCAGACGACTTTGGTGGCGTATCGCGACGACTTCCATCAAGGCGTGGTTGGCATTGTTGCCAGCCGTCTCAAAGACCGTTTTTATCGTCCGACCATCGTGTTTGCGCCTGCGGACAACGGCGAAGTGCGCGGTTCGGGGCGTTCCATTCCCAACCTGCACCTGCGCGACGCTTTGGATTTGGTGTCCAAACGCCATCCCGATTTGATTTTGAAATTCGGCGGACACGCGATGGCGGCGGGTTTGAGCATACTTGAACACAATATTCCCGCATTTCAGACGGCCTTTGAAGAAGCCGTGCGCGAGATGGTGTGCGAAGACGATTTGTCGCAAACCTATATTACCGACGGCAGCCTGCCCGCCCGCGATATTACGCTGGAACAGGCGCAGAACCTTGCCCGGCATGTTTGGGGGCAGGGCTTCGCGCCGCCGAGTTTTACCGACGAATTTCACGTCATCCGCCAGCAGCCTTTGGGCGCGGAGGGCAAACACAAAAAAGTCTGGCTGCAAAAAGACGGCTACGAATTTGAAGCCATGTTCTGGCGTTGCAGCGAAGACATTCCTGAATACATCCGCACGGTGTACCGCCCCGTTGCCAACGAATGGCGGAACAATCTCGAATTGCAGCTTTATATCGACTACTGGGAAGCCGCGTAAATAAAGGCCGTCTGAGGATGAAGAAACAAAAACCTTGGCTCGGCTTTTCATTGGCGCTGCTTGCCACCATGACTTGGGGCTCGTTGCCGGTCATCGCTCAACAAGCCTTAAAAGCCGTCGATGCGCCCACGCTGGTGTGGATACGCTTTTTAGTGGCTTCGCTGGTGTTGTTTGCGTTGTTGGGGCTGACCGGCAAGCTGCCGAGGCCGTCTGAATTTTCCAAGCAAACCTTGTTTTTATTGGTGTTGGGCATTATCGGCATTTCCGCCAACTTCGTGCTTGTTGCCATGGGTTTGCACTATATTTCGCCGACAACTACGCAGGTGTTGTGGCAGCTTTCGCCCTTTACCATGATTTTGGTCGGCGTTGGCGTGTTTAAAGAAGCCTTTACTCATTGGCAAAAAATCGGCTTGATGCTTTTGCTGACGGGTTTGGTCATGTTTTTCAACGATAAATTCGGCGAACTTTTTAGCTTGGGCAGCTACGCGGTCGGGGTAATCATGGCGGCTTCGGGCAGCATGATTTGGGTGTGCTACGGCGTGGCGCAAAAACTTCTGTCCAAACATTTCAATTCGCAACAAATCCTGCTCATGATTTATTTTTGCAGCAGCTTTGTTTTCCTGCCGTTTGCCGAACCGTCGCAAATCGCCCATATCGGCAATCCGTTCTTATGGGGCTGCTTTATCTATTGCTGCTTAAACACGCTGATCGGCTACGGTTCATTCGGCGAAGCGCTCAATCATTGGGACGCTTCAAAAGTCAGTATTGTTACCACGCTGATACCCGTATTTACCATGATATTTTCCACCATCGGTCATTACCTTGCCCCTGATTATTTTGCCGCTTCGGATATGAATATCGTCAGCTATGTGGGTGCCATGGTGGTTGTGGCCGGGGCATTGCTGGCTGTGGCCGGAGAGAAAGTGATGGGGCTTTTTTTGAGAAAGATATAAAGCATTTATTGCGAAACAGAATAAACAAGGCCGTCTGAACCAGGTTTCAGACGGCCTCATGTGAAACGATCAGCCGAAAGACCGCCCACCAAATTCCCTTTCCGCAGGATTCTGCTGCACAGAAATTTCCCTCGCTGCCGTTTGTTGCTGTTCCTGTTCCATTCTTTCCTGCACTTTGGCATTGAAAGCATCAACAACTTCGCGGTTTTCCGCCAAAACTTGTTCGGCGAAAGAGCTGTCCTTATCGTTGAGCAAGCCTTGAACCAAGGCATGGAATTTATCTGCTTGGGATAGCGATTTTTCGCGGGTCGGAGCGGTAACATCCTCGATGTGTTTGTCTCTGCGACGGGCATCGGCGGGATGTTTGACACCGTAAGCCGTATTCATACGGAAGTTTTTTAAATCTTCCATATCCAGTTTGCCTTCGACTTTGACCTGTCGTCCTCCCGGCAGCCTTACTCCGTTATCTTCTTTACTCTGGCTGAGGAACTCCACCAAAGCTTCGTTTACTTTTTTGCCATATTGGTTGCCTATATCGGCAATAAAGACTTGTGCCTGCATATTGGATTGCAGGAATTGCTTGTTTTCAAGATTTGTGATTTTAGAAATAACTTTATGGACTTCACCAACTTTTTTATTAAGAACTTTAACATAATCCCGATTGATTAATGAGATACCGGTTTCGGAAGCCAAAGCCTGATTCAATTTCGGTTTCAGATTTTGATACACCTGTTTGTCTTCGGCAGACATTTTATTGAATGGCTTGTATAGATGGATTTGCATCTGCTTTATTTCATTATCGGAAATAAAACGGTTGCCTTTTGAGTCTGTTGCCTCTCGCGCAATCCGTTCCAACAAATTCCTCCCTTCATTATTGCCGCCTATGTCGTACTGGATGGGGCCGAAACTCGGACCGCTGGAAGCCTTCTCCGCATTCGATATTTTGTACGCGCCGCGCCCGCCCGACAATTCGTTTACCATCATGGCTTGATGGATATAGTATTTCAAACCGTCTTCCGGTTTCAGATGGTCTCCGCCTGTAAAACGACTCATATCAGTCTCCTAAAAAAATTAAAAACGTTCCAATGCTTTTAAGTGATATTGTGTTTGTTGAACGTCACACAGATAGAGGATTTTATCTGAAGGAGTTTTCAAATCGGTTGTGATTGTCGGGTCGGAACAAAGTTCCTCCTTATAAGCCTTCCATTTTGAGCGGATGCTTGCAAAATACTGTTTTGTCAAGCCATGAAGTTTTTGGTCTTTGGCAGTGGCACGTCGAAATAAATCTTCGTACTTCTTATCTAATGCAATTTCAAAATCTAATAGGGTAAGCCTCAAACAATCTTCATCCATTTGGTCAACAGGTTCGGGACAAAGATTCTTTTCCTGTTTTGGTTTAACGGCATTTGCAGCTTTTCCAGACGACCCTGTCGCACCGACACAGGCGGCGGATGTCATTATTACCAGCAACGGCAGAATGTAACGGATTTTGTGTTTCGACATATCAGTCTCTTAAAAAAAATCAAAAACGCTCCAATGCCTTCAAATGATGTTGTGTTTGTTCGATATAACACATATAAAAAACTCTATCCGCCGGTGATTTTAAATCAGTCGTTACCGTCGGATCATCACAGAGTTCGTCCCGATAAGCCTCCCATTTTGAGCGGACGCTTGTGAAATACTGTTTGGATAAACCGTGCAGTTTTTTGTCTTTGGTGGCAGCCCGCCTAAATAAATCTTTATATTTTGTGTTCAATTTGCCTTCGAACTCCCTTGATGTAAGCCTCAAACAATCATCGTCCATTTCTTTTACAGGTTCGGGACAAAGATTATTTTCCTTCTGCGGTTTAAGCGCATTTGTAGCTTTTTCAGACGACCCTGTCGCACCGACACAGGCGGCGGATGCCATCACGGCCAGCAGCGGCAGAATGTAACGGATTTTGTGTTTCGACATATCAGTCTCCTAACTATCTATCAGTTTTATAAAGAATTTTCAAAGCGTTCCAACGCTTTCAAATGGTTTAAATTCTGTTCGAACCTGCAAATACGTATGTAGCGTCCTGCAAGAGGACGAACTTTCGTCGCAACGGATGGGTCTGAACACAGCATTTCCGTATAACTTTCCCAATTCTTACGGATAGTCAAAAAATATTCTTTGGATACTCCATTCAATTTGGGGTCTTTTGAATCGATACGGTGCAGCAGATTTTCGTATTTCTTATTCAATTGCTTTTCCAACCTCATACTGAAAATATCCACACATTCATAGCCTTGTCCGTCTATGTCTTTCATCATGCTCTGAGGGCAAATGTCCTTATTGTCCTGTTTTTGCATTGTTATCTTTGGAACAGCCTTTTCAGACGGCCCCGCCGCACCGACACAGGCGGCGGATGTCATTATTGCCAGCAACGGCAGAATGTAACGGATTTTGTGTTTTGACATATCAGTTTCCTAAAAAATTAAAAACGTTCCAATGCCTTCAAATGAAGCTGCGTCTGTTCGATAGCGCAAAGAGTGTGAATCCGATCCGCCGGTGTTTTCAAATCGGTCGTTACCGTCGGGTCGTAACATAGTTCGTCCTGATAAGCCTCCCATTTTGAGCGGATGCTTGTAAAATACTGTTTTGTCATGCCATGAAGTTTTTGGTCTTTGGTAGCGGCACGTCGAAATAAATCTTTGTACTTCATGTCCAGTTTGTTTTCAAGTTTCAGCAGAGTAATTTCTAAACAATCTTCATCCATTTGGTCAACAGGTTCGGGACAAAGATTCTTTTCCTGTTTCGGTTTAACGGCATTTGCAGCTTTATCAGACGACCCTGCCGCACTGACACAGGTAGCGGATGTCATTATTGCCAGCAACGGCAGAATGTAACGGATTTTGTGTTTCGACATATCAGTTTCCTAAAAAATTAAAAACGTTCCAATGCCTTCAAATGAAGCTGCGTCTGTTCGATGGCGCAAAGAGTGTGAATCCGATCCGCCGGTGTTTTCAAATCGGTCGTTACCGTCGGGTCGTAACATAGTTCGTCCTGATAAGCCTCCTATTTTGAGCGGATGCTTGCAAAATACTGTTTTGTCATGCCATGGAGTTTTCGGTCTTTGGCAGTGGCACGTCGAAATAAATCTTCGTACTTCTTATCTAATGCAATTTCAAAATCTAACAGGGTAAGCCTCAAACAATCTTCATCCATTTGGTCAACAGGTTCGGGACAAAGATTCTTTTCCTGTTTCGGTTTAACGGCATTTGCAGCTTTTTCAGACGACCCTGCCGCACCGACACAGGCGGCGGATGTCATCACGGCTAGCAGTGGCAGAATGTAACGGATTTTGTGTTTCGACATATCAGTTTCCTAAAAAATTAAAAACGTTCCAATGCTTTTAAATGGTGTTGTGTTTGTTGAACGTCACACAGATAGAGGATTTTGTCTGAAGGAGTTTTCAAGTCGGTTGTGATTGTCGGGTCGGAACAAAGTTCCTCCTTATAAGCCTTCCATTTTGAACGGACGTTTATAAAATATTGTTTGGACAGCCCATGTAGCTTTGAATCTTTGGTAGCGGCACGTCGAAATAAATCTTTGTACTTCATGTCCAGTTTGTTTTCAAGTTTCAGCAGAGTAATTTCTAAACAATCTTCATCCATTTGGTCAACAGGTTCGGGACAAAGATTCTTTTCCTGTTTCGGTTTAACGGCATTTGCAGCTTTTCCAGACGGCCCTGCCGCACCGACACAGACGGCGGATGTCATTATTGCCAGCAACGGCAGAATATAACGGATTTTGTGTTTCGGCATATCAGTTTCCTAAAAAATTAAAAACGTTCCAATGCTTTTAAATGAAGTTTCGTCTGTTCAATGGCGCAAAGAGAATAAATCCTGTCAGCAGGTGTTTTCAAATCGGTCGTTACCGTCGGGTCGTCACAAAGTTCTTCTTTGTAAGCCTCCCATTTCGAGCGGACGCTTGCAAAATACTGTTTGGACAATCCGTGCAGTTTTTGGTCTTTGGCTGCTGTCCGTCGGAACAGTTCTTCATACTTCTTATTCAACTTATCCTCGAATTTCCCTAAAGTAATACTCAAGCAATCATCGCTCATCAGATTGACAGGCTCTGGACAAATAGCTCTGTTCTGTTGCTTTGCATCTTTTTCGTTAGTTTTTTCAGACGGCCTCAACGCACCGACACAGGCAGCGGATACCATCACGGCTAGCAGTGGCAGAATGTAACGGATTTTGTGTTTCGACATAATTTATCTCCTAAAAAAGTTATTGTGTAATTGATAGGGCCGTCTGAAACAGGTTTCAGACGGCCTTTTATGTTCTAAATCAGATTAATGTGAATTGCCGAATCAATAGAAGCCTTCGCGTTCTTCACGGGTGCTGATGTAGATGTTTTTCACTTGGGTGTAGGCGGCGAGCATCATTTTGTGGGTTTCGCGGCCGATACCTGAAGTTTTGTAGCCGCCAAACGGCGCGCCGGCAGGCAGGCGGTTGTAGCAGTTCACCCAAACGCGACCGGTTTCCAATGCGTTGGAAACGCGCAGGCAGCGGTTGATGTCGGTACTCCACACTGCGCCGCCTAAGCCGTATTCGCTGTCGTTGGCCATTTTGATGACTTCTTCTTCAGTTTTGAATTTAATCACGGTGGCAACCGGGCCGAAGATTTCTTCTTGGGCAACGCGGGCTTCGTTGCTGCTGGCCTCAATCAAAGTAGGCTCGACAAATTCGCCTTTGCCCAAGTCGCCTTCGATTTTTTTACCGCCGGTAATGATGCGGCAGCCTTCTTGTTCGCCGATTTTGACGTATTTCAAAATGGTCTCGAGTTGACCGGCATTGACTTGCGAACCCATTTGGGTGTCGTCTTCCCAAGGCAGGCCGACTTTGATTTTTTTGAATTCTTCAGCCAAAGCATTGACGAATTTGTCGTAAATGCCTTCTTGTACAAAAATGCGCGAACCGGCGCAGCACACTTGGCCTTGGTTGAACAAAATACCTTTTTGCGCGCCTTCGAGGGCTTTGTCGAAAGGCATATCGTCGAAGAAGATGTTGGCGGATTTGCCACCCAATTCCAAAGTGGACGGAATCAGTAATTCGGCGGCGGCGATGCCGACGCGGCGGCCGACTTCGGTTGAGCCGGTAAAGGCCAGTTTGTTGAAGCCTTTGTGGTGCAGCATGTATTCGCCGGATTTGGAACCGCGGCCGGTAATCACGTTCAACACGCCTTTAGGCAGCAAGTGGTTGATTTTTTGAGCGAAGGACAACAAGCTCAATGAGGTGCTGGAAGAAGGGTGGATGACGATGGTACAACCTGCGGCCAATGCCGGCGCGATTTTCCATGCGGCCATCAAGAATGGGAAGTTCCAAGGAATGATTTGGCCGACAACGCCGATCGGTTCGCGCAAAACGATGGACAGGTCTTCGGCATCAAGCTGGGTTGCCGTGCCTTCTTCGCCGCGGATAACGCTGGCGAAATAGCGGAAATGGTCGGAAGCCAAAGGTACGTCGGCGGCGCGGGTTTCGCGGATGGGTTTGCCGTTGTCCAAGGTTTCTTGCAGGGCAAACAATTCGGCGTTTTCGTCAATTACATCGGCGATTTTGTTCAAAATGGCCGCGCGTTCGGCAGTCGTGGTTTTACGCCATGTTTTGAACGCTTCTTGCGCAGCGGCCACGGCAGCATCGACATCGGCGTCGGTTGCGTCTGTGAACTTGGCCAACTCATCGCCATTGGCAGGGTTGTAAGAGGATAAAAGTTTGCCTTCGCTACCTTTCGTCCATTCGCCGTTGATTAAAAGGCCGTATTCTTTATCAAACACATTTAAATCTTTTGCCATAATGCTGTCTCCTTAATGAATGGGAAGGCGTGTTTCTGCGCCATAAAAACAGCTTATGCTTTTTTCTTTTTAGGTTCAAGTACTAAAAATGAGAATGTTCTCAAAATTTACGTTTGCAATGTTGTTTCATGTAGCAGGCCGTCTGAAAAATAAAGGATTTGATTGAAATGAAAGTGCATTTGTTAATATATTTAAAGATTCAGAAGGCCTGAATAGGATTTGTTATGGTATAACATCATAACTCATTGTTTTGAAAAAGATTATGGGTTGACGGCTTCGAACATGGGGAGTATTCTCATTTATAGCTAAACAGTTTTTTCGACACTCTAGGAGACACTCCATGAAAATGCATGCTGTGGTAGTAAACAAAGATGTAGCAGGTGATGTAGAAGTTGTTGAACGCGAACTGCGTCCGCTGGAATACGGCGAGGCGTTGGTGGAAGTTGAGTATTGCGGTGTGTGCCACACCGACTTGCACGTTGCGGCAGGCGATTACGGCGACAAACCGGGTCGCGTGTTGGGACACGAAGGCATCGGTTTAGTTAAAGAAGTTGCCGACGGTGTGAAAAATCTGAAAGTCGGCGACCGTGTCAGCATTGCATGGCTGTTCCAAAGCTGCGGTTCTTGCGAATACTGCAATACCGGCCGCGAAACCTTGTGCCGCTCTGTATTGAACGCAGGCTATACTGCCGACGGCGGCATGGCGACCCACTGTATCGTGAGTGCCGATTACGCGGTCAAAGTTCCTGAAGGTTTGGATCCTGCGCAAGCTTCCAGCATTACTTGTGCCGGTGTGACCACTTATAAAGCCATTAAAGTTTCCGGCGTCCGTCCGGGCCAATGGATTGCGATTTACGGCGCAGGCGGTTTGGGTAACTTGGCGGTTCAATACGCGAAAAAAGTATTTGGCGCGCACGTTGTTGCCGTTGACGTCAACGATGACAAACTGGCTTTTGCCAAAGAAACCGGTGCGGATTTGGTAATCAATGCCGCCAAAGAAGATGCGGCTCAAGTCATCCAAGAGAAAACCGGCGGCGCACACGCAGCTGTTGTCACAGCCGTATCCGCTGCTGCCTTCAATTCAGGCGTTAACTGCGTCCGCGCAGGCGGTCGTGTTGTTGCAGTCGGCTTGCCACCTGAGTCTATGGACTTGTCTATCCCACGTTTGGTATTGGACGGCATCGAAGTGGTCGGCTCCCTGGTCGGTACCCGCAAAGATTTGGAAGAAGCATTCCAATTCGGCGCAGAAGGTTTGGTTGTACCTAAAGTCGAATTGCGTGCTTTGGATGAAGCGCCTGCCATCTTCCAAGAAATGCGCGAAGGTAAAATTACCGGCCGTATGGTGATTGATATGAACAAAGAGTGCAGCTGCATTCATCACTAATCAAATGATTCCGTGACAAAAAGGCCGTCTGAAACTTTTCAGACGGCCTTTTTTTTATTGGATTGGATAACTTAAAGCGCAAAACCGCTTTCAAATACGCGGATTTCTCCGCTGACAGGATCGGTGAACTCAATTCTTTTGGCCAGAAGTTTTAAAGGTTTGTCGTAGTCTTCCTCGCCGGCCGCCAATGGGGTAGGGTAAAGCGCATCGTTCATCAGCGGCATGTTCAAACTCATCATATGCACGCGCAGCTGGTGTTTCTTCCCGGTATGCGGCGTGAGGCGGTAGAGGCTGAATGCGCCGCGGTTTTCGATAAGCTCGATGGTCGTGTGGGCGTTGGGTTCGCCTTCCGTTTCGCGCGTGAGGAAGAATTTTTCACCGCGTTCCATTCGTGACGAAATATCCAGCGGATAGTCCAAATCCGTCCGCGTCGGCGCCACCGCTTCATAAGTTTTTCGGACGGTTTTTTCTTGGAACATGGTCTGATAATCGCGACGCGTGGCAGGGTTGAGCGAAAGCAGCATAACGCCTGCCGTATCTTTGTCCAAACGATGAATCGGCGTAATGTCTTCAACATTCAAATGCTGCAATTCCGACCGCAAACGCAGGCGCGTGAGCAGCGTTTCCCGCAAAAACCTGCCGCTGGGGATGACGGGCAGAAAATGCGGTTTGTCCACTACAAGCAAATGCTCATCAATATGCAAAATCTTTTCTTCAAACGGAATACGCGGCTCACTCTCACGGCTGGTTTCACGGTAATAAAACATCGTCTTACCGGGTTCGAACAAGGTATTCTCATCAAACGGTACGCCATCTGCGCCCACCACAAAACCGCTATTCAGCCGCCGCCGCCAGTTTTCTTCACCGACAAAGGGAAAATGAGCGCATAGAAAATGCAGCAGCGGCAAGCCGTAAAATTGCTTTTCATGCGGTAAAACCAAATAACTGGGTTTGACACCGTCTAAAAGGGGTAGGGGATTGGTACGTTTTTTCATGCGGCGGATTGTACTCGGTTTTTAGGATTTTTTCAGATGGCCTTGTTTTTATGGAAAATAAGTTCCTAATAATAGATATGTATTGATGCAGGTTTTGTGTTTAAATAGATTCTTCAAACGAGCAGAGAAACTGGTTTTGTTTGAGCTTGCTTTTATGGCATGAATTGAAGAAATGATAAAGAAGCAATATCT
>NZ_JBQCXF010000060.1:0-13617 GCF_051956635.1 Neisseria sp. P0022.S010
GGCCGGCATCGCCACCACAACAGAGCAAAGCCAACTGCATACCGCCAATGAAAACATCCACCTTATCAGCGGCAACCATACCGACATTACCGCCGGCCAAAGCCTGACCGCCCATGCGGCAGAGAGCGTTAACCTGTTTGCCCAAAGCAGCGGCATCAAGATGCAGGCCAATCAGGGTGCAGTTACTGTACAGGCACAGAATGATGAGTTGCAGCTGAATGCTTTGAAGGACGCAGCGTTAACCAGCAGCGCAGGGAAAGTTACCATTGCGGCGAAGGAGGAGGTTCTGATCACCTGCAAGGGGGCATATATCAAGTTGAGCAATGGGGAGGTTGAGATCGGGAGTCCGAAGGTGGTTAGGGTGAGGGCACCGTTGGTAGTGAATGGGGCGAACAGTACCAACTTCAAATTCACTCAAGTTGGCGCAATTAAGCGTTATAGTAATAGATTGGATGTTGCCGAAAGTTTTGAAGGATTTGGTGACTTAACATCTATAAAATATTTTGCACTTACTGAAAGTGGGGAGGAATTTAAAGGAAACCTTGATGAATATGGACGAACCGGACGAATTACTTCAGCTACAGAAGAATATGCTAATTTTTTTGTAGGAGGAGGAGATTGGGTTTTGTCTGGGGATGAAAGTTATATAGAACAAGATGATTATTTATGCTGTAATGATTTTGATAGTTTAGATAAGGAATAAATGACAAGATGCTACAGTTTAAACTTGAAAAATTATTCTTAGTTTGCATATTACTAACCGCGAATGCAGTAAGTCTTGCCGGTCAGAAAGCCTTTGTTTCTCCAAATAATACATTAAAAATAACTAGGGAGTGTAATGAAAAAATAAATGAATGCACTTTCTATCTTAAGGAGGGGGTAATTATTGGAGACATCCCCAAAGATAAAGCAACATACAAATGGATTGGGGATATTTTTGCATTGAATATTAATCTAGGCTCGTATAATTCATATTTAATTTTGGTTGATGGAGTCCATAAGCCTCAAACAGTATCAGGAGTTATTACTATAGACGCCCATACGAAATGTATCATGACTGCGGATGAAGCAGGTATTTATTTTTATAAATTTTTCCAGCCAAAACCACTAAAGATTATTTTAAAACATAGTAAGCAATTTAATTTTGCAAAGGATGTTGCATCTTTGCAATCAATAGTTCAAGGGAAGTTTAAACAAAAAAAGGTAGCTATAAGTTATTTAAATCATGTTTATGAATCAGTTGATATGGTCATTGACAATCCTTGTGTGAAGTAATTCGGAGATCGGTAATGTCACAATATTCTAAGGAATTTATCCTGTTTGTTTCTACAATTGCTGGCGAAGCTGGCAATTGTAGCAGTGCTTCTTGGAAAGTAATTGCTCATGTAATAATGAATCGATTTAAATATAAAGAATGGAGAAAGCATCAGACAATTAAAGATATAATATTAGAAACGGGTTTTGATGCGGCAACACAAAAAAATCAACCATTCTTAAGTGCCTATAATTCTCTATCAGCTGGGAAACCATCGCCATTAGTTTTACGGATTATTGCCGCTGTCCGGCCTATATATGATGGAATGATAAAAGATCCTACGGGAAAGGTCGTATTGTATTATAGCCCGAGGGCGCAGTCTTCTTTGAGTCGAAGTAAGCCCCACTTGTATAAGCCAACACCAGCATGGAACTTTAATCTTTTGGAAGAAGTTAAAATTGCAGGTACTGAAAATGATGATTTTAAATGGTACAGATACAAAAATGCGAACAAATCAAAAAGATTACAAATAGTTAATCTTGATGGAGAAGCTATTCCTAATGTTCCATATGAAATTACACACGAAAAACAAGGCCAAGAAAAGGTCATTATCCAAGGACAAACCGACCAAGAAGGTAAAACCAAAGAGATTCCATATCAACATGCAGGAAAAGATGTAAAGATTAAAATCAATCCCAATGCAGGTAAGCATATGCCAAAGGCGAATATAGAAGGGATGATTTCGGTAACGGAAATTATTACGAAACTTATTAGTCCGTATATAAAACAAAGAGTTATATTGAAACCGAATGGGAAACCCGGAAACTATGCAGGGATGTACTATAGGGTCAAAAAAGGGGATACTTTGACAAAAATTGCCCAAAATTTGGGAACAACCGTAGAAGCATTACTTCATGCAAACCCAAAAATTACAGATCCCAATAAAATCTATATCGGACAAAAAATCCGACTTCCTGCAAAAACAGGTAGACCTGTTGCGAGAAAAGAAAACGGGGAAGTGAAAATAGATCGACCTACTAAGGCACAGGAAACAAACACGCAACCACCTGCCGAGAAAGTACAAACAAAACCTACCATTAATACAGGAGCAAATACGAAAACAGGAAATAGGGAGGTAAAAATAGAAAAACCTAAGGCACAAGAAACAGGTAACCAACCATCTGCAAGAAAAGTGCAGATGAGTCCTTCCTCTGCTACAGGAACAGCTAGTCGACCAAAGGACGATAACGGAGAAAAACAAACTCCTCCCCAACCAAGACAGAAAAAGGAGGTAAAGCAAGTAAATTCCGTGGATGGGAAGCCTGTTACGGTGGTTAAGAAGAATAGAGAAATACATGATCAAAATGAAACAAAAATTAATAAACTTCATCCTCAATTTCAAGATAAAGTGAGAAGGTTTATTAAAAAAGTGTATGAACAACATCAAATTAAATTAAGAATTGTACAGGGATATAGGACATATAGAGAACAGGATGAGTTGTATGCCAAAGGAAGAACAATGCCTGGATCAAAAGTAACAAATGCAAAAGGAGGGCAAAGTAATCATAATTTTGGACTCGCAATAGATGTGTTTCCAATCTGGCAAGATGGTAGGATCCACATGGAAGATGATGCAGAGAATATTAGATTACTGAAATTGATCGCACATGTAGGAATTGAAGAGGGGTTAGCATGGGGAGGAAATTGGAGAAAATTTAAGGATTATCCTCATTTCGAATTGAAGGTTGGTAAAAATATGGCTCAACTAAGAGCAGCTGTAAAAGCTGCTGGTGGCGATCCTTTAGCTGTTAAATATGATATTTAAATGGAGTTGTTATGAAATCATTAAATATAATGCTAGCAATATTCGCATTCTTTGTCTTATTATGTCAAAACGCATACGGAGTAAATTTAATTTTTACTTCTGAACTTGATGATGAAGAGTCAAGTTTAGAGGGAGGGGAACTAAAACTATTTAAAGATAGATCAAATCATTGTTTTATTACTTCAACTTACTATGGGGAAACAGGTAAGTCTTTGTATGTATATGATTTTAAAAATGGAAATAAGTTAAGTTCAGGTATGTATAAAGAGTTTAGGTTTAAGGATGGTTATATTTCTAAAGATAAAAGAAATATATATATACTAATTAATAAGAAAGAATTAAATATTAATCATGCTGAGGTTAGAGATGATTTTACTAATTTAATTAAGAGGGTGCCTAAATCAATTATTATTAAAAATTGTAATAATTAAATTAATTTTTCTTTATAGCCTATAAGTAGTTTTATAGTGATGCCGTCTGATAAAATTCCTTTCAGACGGCCTGAAACCTTTGCAAAAAAGACCTTCCCACGATAGCCGAAATCCAAACACAGGTTTTCGGCTGTTTTTGTTTCAAGTATCCACTGATTCTACCCAAATACCCCTCTTCATTCTCCCGGATACCCGATAATCAGGCATCCAGGCCGCCTTTTAGGCAGCAACAGGCGCACTTAGCCTGTTAGCCGCTTTCAACAGGTTCAAACACATCGCCTTCAGATGGCTTTGCGCACTCACTTTACACAGACCAAAATAGGCTGCCCGCGCATAGCGGAATTTACGGTGCAGCGTACCGAAGCTTTGTTCGACTACATAACGGGTCTTCGACAAATATCGGTTACGTTTGGTTTGCGCTTCCGTCAGCGGATGTTTGCGGTGTGCTTTGCGCATAATACCGTCTAACAACTGATGCTCTTTCAGATGTTGCCGGTTTTCCTCACTGTCATAGCCTTTATCGGCATAGACGGTCGTACCTTCGGCTATACCTTCCAGCAAAGGCGACAGGTGATTGCACTCATGGGTATTGGCGGGGGTGATGTGCAGTTTCTCGATATAGCCTTCCTCATCGGTACGGGTATGTTGTTTGTAACCGAGTTTGTAGAGGCCGTTTTTCTTTATCCAGCGGGCATCTTTATCTTTACTCGGTGTGGTTTGGCCGCTGACTTGTCCTTCCTCGTCAACTTCTATGGCCTGACGCTGTTTGCTGCCGGCAGTCTGAATAATGGTGGCATCAATGACGGCGGCGGATGCCTTCTCTACTTTTAGGTTTTTTTCGGCCAGTTGTCGGTTAATCAGTTCCAGCAATTCGGACAGGGTGTCGTCTTGCGCCAGCCAGTTGCGGTAGCGGCATAAGGTGCTGTAATCGGGGATGCTCAGTTCGTCAAAACGGCAAAACAGGTTGAAATCGATGCGGGTGATGAGGCTGTGTTCGAGTTCGGGGTCGGAGAGGCTGTGCCATTGTCCGAGTAGAATGGCTTTAAACATGGACAACAGGGGATAGGCGGGACGGCCGCGGTGGTCTCTAAGGTAACGGGTTCTTTGACGATTCAGGTATTGTTCGATCGGTTGCCAATCAATCACCTGATCCAACTTCAATAGTGGGAAGCGGTCGATGTGTTTGGCGATCATGGCTTGTGCGGTTTGCTGGAAGAAGGTGGTCATGAGAAATCCCCTAAATGTCTTGGTGGGAATTTAGGGGATTTTGGAGAATTTTGCAAAGGTCTCGGCCTTTTTACTTCCTTAATATTTTATCTGCCCGACTGTTCCCACACGTTTTGCAGGTAGGCGTAGGTCAGGTCGGCGGTGTCGGACACCAGCGCGATGTCGCTGCCCAAGTCTTCGGCTTTGCCCACGCCGATGGGCAAGGCGCCGGCGGCTTTGATGGCGGCGACGCCGGCGGCGGCGTCTTCGATGCCGATGCAGTGGCGGATGTCCGCGCCCACGCCCTCGGCTGCGGCGAGGAAGATGTCGGGGGCGGGTTTGGAATGCGCGACGGCGGCAGGGTCGGCAATGGCGTCGAAGAAGTGGGTCAGCCCCATGCGTTCTAGCAGGAAGGGGCCGTTTTTACTGGCGGACGCGAGGGCGATTTTTTTGCCGTTTGCTCTCAATGCTTCCAGCAGGGGCAAAATGCCGGGATACACGTCTTCGGGTTTGACTGCCTGAATCATCTCGACGTAGTTGTCGTTTTTACGGCGGGTCAGTTCGGCGAACTCGGCTTCGCCGACGGTTTTGCCGCCGTGCGCGAGGATGCGTTTGAGCGAATCGTCGCGCGACACGCCTTTGAGCTGCTCGTTAAACTTGCGGTCGATGCTGATGCCCAATTCTTCGGCAAGCTTTTTCCATGCGCGGTAGTGGTACTCGGCGGTGTCGGTGATGACGCCGTCGAGATCAAAGAGCACTGCGGTGAAAGTCATTTTTCGCCCTCCTTATTTTTCCAACGCAACGGTGTGGCTGCTGTTGAGCGTAATGTCTTTGCCGTACACCTGCAAATCGAGCGGCTCGCCTTTGAGTAGGGTGAAGACGACGTTTTCTTTGCCGACGGCGACTTTAATCAGACGGCCTCGGTAGTTGATATGGAAGGCGTAGCCTGTCCATGCGCTCGGCAGGAACGGTGCGAAGCTGAGTTTGCCGCCCCAAGTTTTCATTTGGGCGAAACCTTGGACGATGGCGAGCCACGAGCCGGTCATGGAGGTGATGTGCAGGCCGTCTTCGGTGTCGTTGTTGTAGTTGTCCAAGTCCAGGCGGGCGGTGCGCTGGTACATTTCCACGGCTTTTTCTTCTTTGCCCAGTTCGGCGGCAAGGATGGAGTGGATACATGGGGACAACGAGCTTTCATGCACGGTCATCGGTTCGTAGAAGTCGAAGTTGCGGCGTTTTTCGTCGATATTGAAACGGTCGCCGAAGAAGTAGATGCCTTGCAATACGTCCGCCTGTTTGATGAAGGGCGAACGCAGGATTTTGTCCCACGACCATTTCTGGTTGAGCGGCAAATCATCGGGCGAAAGCGCGGACACTGGGCGGATATCTTTGTCGAGGAAGCCGTCGTGCTGCACGAATACGCCGAGTTCTTCATCATGAGGACGGTACATATTGGCGCTGATGTCTGCCCATTTTTCCAACTCGGCGGCGTTCACGTTCAAATCCGGGCGCGGGTATTTCGCCAAGGCTTCGCGGGTGTAGTCCAATACCCATGCGGCGAGGGTGTTGGTGTACCAGTTGTTGTTGATGTTGTTTTCGTATTCGTTCGGGCCGGTTACGCCGTGAATCATGTATTTGCCGTTGCGTTTGGAAAAGTGGACGCGGTCCGCCCAGAAGCGGGACACTTCGACCAAGACTTCCAAGCCTTCTTTGGCAAGATAGCTTTCGTCGCCGGTGTAGTTGGTGTAGTTGTAGATGGCGTAAGGAATCGCGCCGTTGCGGTGGATTTCCTCGAAAGTGATTTCCCATTCGTTGTGGCACTCGATGCCCGTAAACGTTACCATCGGATAGAGTGCGCCCGCCAAGCCCTGTTCGCGCGCGTTGTGCTGCGCCTGCGGCAGTTGGTTGCGGCGGTATTGCAGCAGGTTGCGGGTAACTTCGGGTTCAGCCAGTGCGAGGTAGAGCGGCACGGCGTAGGCTTCGGTGTCCCAATAGGTCGCGCCGCCGTATTTTTCGCCGGTAAAGCCTTTCGGGCCGATGTTCAGGCGTGCGTCTTCGCCGTAGTAGGTGGAGAACAGTTGGAACAGGTTGAAGCGGATGCCCTGCTGCGCTTCGTCGCTACCTTCGATGACCACGTCGGCGATTTCCCAACGGTGCAGCCAGCCTGCTTTGTGCGCGTCCAGCAAGGTTTCAAACGCAACGCCTGCGATTTTTTCCGACAAGGCGCGGCCAGCGGCTTTCACTGCTTCCAAGCCTTGATAATCACGGCTGGTGGTAACAATCACGCGTTTTTCAAAAGTTTCGGGCGTGCCGCCGACTTCGGCTTGGAAAGAATTAGAGACCTGCCAGTCGGTTTGGCTGCCGCCGAAGGCTTTGAAGCTGCCGGTGAAGGTTTGCTCGGCGTTGACGATGAATTGTTCCACGCCGAAGGGATTGGCGACGGTTTGGGTGGCAATATAGGAGCGGTCGTCTGAAACGCCTTTGTCCAATACCTGCCAGAATTTTTCTTCGTAGTTGGAGTCTTCGTTTTTCACGTCGGCGTCGATGATGGAATCGATGCGGACTTGGTGGGTTTTGCCGTCGACGGATACTGCTTCCCATCGGATGAGAGCCAGCTCTTTTTGCGCGACGGACAGGAATTTGCACACATCGAAACGCACGCCGAATACTGTGAACGAGCGGCGCAACACGCCGTGTTGCATGTCGAGTTCGACGGAGAAGCCGGTAACGTCGTTTTTCGCCAAGTCGACTTCCTGCCCGTCGACAAAGATTTTAACTTTGCTGAAATTGAGCGCGTTGATGGCTTTGCCGAAATATTTGGGATAGCCGTTTTTCCACCAGCCGACGCGGGTTTTGTCGGGGAACCACACACCGGCGATGTAGGTGCCCAAGTGGCTGTCGGCGGAGTAGGTTTCTTCAAAGTTGCCGCGCATGCCCATATAGCCGTTGCCCAAGCTGGTCAGGCTCTCTTGCAGCCGTTTGTGTTCTTTTTCCAGTTTTGCCGAACGCAGTGTCCAAGGGCTGATTTCCATGATTCTTGTATACATTTATGAAGCTCCTGTTATTAAAATTGTAAGTTCGGCAAAGGTTTCAGACGGCCTTTGCCGATGGTATTGATGGATTATTCGCCGTGGGTCTCTTTAATCAGACAGACTGAGAAGGCTCCCAGCAGCAAGACTGCGCCTGCAACCAAGAACATGGTTGCCTGATGGCTGCCCAGCATAGGGAAGAGGATAAAGCTCAGCAGGGAGGCGACGATTTGAGGCATACAGATAGAGCCGTTGAACAGACCCAAATAAGTACCCATGTGTTTGCCGGAGAGGGCATTGGTTACAATCGTCAAAGGATAGGTAATAATACCGGCCCACGCAATACCGATTAAGGTATAAGACAACACCAGTGCGTATTGATTGCTGATGAAGAAAACGGAGAAGAAACCGAGCGCACCCAGAGCCAAGCAGCCGAAATAACCGGCTTTATGATATTTATTCGGTACTTTTGCCAGAATAAACGAGCAGATAACGGCAGCAATGGATTGTACTGCCGCCAAAACGCCGTACCAGTTGCCTGCTTCTTGGTAGCCTACAGAGGAGGCATCAGTTGTCTGCCAAACGTTTTCCGCAATCGCGCCTGCCGAGTAAGTCCACATATATTGGAAGGCAAACCAGCAGAAGAATTGTACCAAAGTCACCGTCCAAAACGCTTTAGGTGCGGTTTTTAAGAGTTCGAACCAGTTGGCTTTTTCCTGATTTGCAGCCACGTCGATGCCGTGGTAGCGGGCGTAGGTTTCCGGATCATACTCTTTGACTTTGAAGATGGTGAACGCACTGGTAATAATCAGTAAGGCTGCGCCCACATAGAATGCTACGACCACGGTCTGCGGCACGACGCCTTTTTCGGCCGTGTTCGCCAAACCGATATACGCGAACACAAACGGCAGAATCGCCGCCACAACCGCGCCCGTATTCGCTAAGAAACTTTGAATCCCGTAGGCGTAGCTTTTCTGCTCCTCGTTGACCATGTCGCCGACCATCATCTTAAACGGCTGCATCGCCATATTGGAGGATACGTCCAACAGCGCAATCATCAACGCGCCAAACGACAAAGCCGCCAAAGAAGCGTAGCCAAAACCGAAGCTGCCCGAGTTCGGCATCAGAATCATCACGATGACCGCAATCAGTGTGCCGTAAAGCAGATAGGGCAGGCGGCGGCCGCCCAGGCGCGGCATCCAAGTGCGGTCTGAGTAGTAGCCCACAATTGGCTGAACCAACATACCGGCCAATGGGGGCAGAATGAAAAACCAGCCCAAATTGTGCGGGTCGGCGCCTAAAGTTTGAAAAATTCGGCTCATTTGTGAGCTTTGCAGGGTAAAGGCCGTCTGAACGCCGAGATAGCCGAAGCTCAGCATCCAAATCGTACTTTTTGCCAGTGACGGCAAACCTTGTTTTGCTGTTTTTTGCGTATTTTCCGACATGAGGTAAATCCTTTTTTTAAAAAGTATTTTTATTGAGAAATCTGAAAGGTTCCTTGGTGTGGCGTTCTCTGTCGTTATTGTTTGTGTGCGTACTTTCAAGGATATAGGTGCATTTTATGAAGCGCGTCGGATATTGGCAATGCCAGTTCAAGGATAAACTGGCTTAAATCAAATTTTTTGCGGTTTGGCATTGATACCGTCGGGCAATAAGGGTATCGGTTCGGCGCGGTGTATATTTTGATGCTTATTTCTATTTTCAGACGGCATTTGAACAAGCAAGTATTTGGGCAATAGGTTAAAATGGGCCGTCTGAAATTTGTTTGACGGAAACGAGAAAACTATGTCCCAACAATACGTCTATTCTATGCTGCGCGTGAGCAAGGTTGTGCCGCCGCAAAAAACCATTATTAAAGATATTTCCCTTTCCTTCTTCCCCGGCGCGAAAATCGGCCTGCTTGGTTTGAACGGTGCGGGCAAGTCCACCGTGCTGCGGATTATGGCGGGTGTGGATAAGGAATTTGAGGGCGAAGCCGTGCCGATGGGCGGCATCAAAATCGGCTATCTGCCGCAAGAGCCGGAGCTTGATCCTGAAAAAACCGTGCGTGAGGAAGTGGAAAGCGGTTTGGGCGAAGTGGCTGCGGCGCAGAAACGTTTGGAAGAAGTGTATGCCGAGTACGCCAATCCCGATGCGGATTTTGATGCGCTGGCGGAAGAACAGGGCCGCTTGGAAGCGATTATCGCGGCGGGTTCGTCCACAGGCGGCGGTGCGGAACATGAATTGGAAATCGCCGCCGATGCGCTGCGTCTGCCGGAATGGGATGCCAAAATCGGCAATTTGTCCGGCGGTGAAAAACGCCGTGTTGCTTTGTGCAAACTCTTGTTGAGCAAGCCCGACATGCTGCTGCTGGACGAGCCGACCAACCACTTGGACGCTGAATCGGTCGAATGGCTGGAGCAATTCTTGGTGCGCTTCCCCGGCACGGTGGTTGCCGTAACGCATGACCGCTACTTCCTTGACAACGCCGCCGAATGGATTTTGGAACTCGACCGCGGCCATGGTATTCCGTGGAAAGGCAATTACTCGTCTTGGCTGGAGCAGAAAGAAAAACGCTTGGAAAACGAGGCGAAATCAGAAGCTGCGCGCGTGAAGGCGATGAAGCAGGAATTGGAATGGGTGCGCCAAAATGCCAAAGGCCGCCAAGCCAAGTCTAAAGCGCGTTTGGCGCGTTTTGAGGAAATGAGCAACTACGAATACCAAAAACGCAACGAAACTCAGGAAATCTTTATTCCTGTTGCCGAGCGTTTGGGCAACGAAGTAATTGAATTTGTGAATGTTTCCAAGTCGTTTGGCGATAAAGTGCTGATTGACGATTTAAGCTTTAAAGTGCCTGCTGGCGCGATTGTCGGTATCATCGGCCCGAACGGAGCGGGTAAATCGACGCTGTTTAAAATGATTTCGGGCAAAGAGCAGCCTGATTCCGGCGAAGTGAAAATCGGCCAAACCGTAAAAATGAGCTTGATTGACCAAAGCCGCGAAGGTTTGCAAAACGATAAAACCGTGTTCGACAACATCGCCGAAGGCCGCGATATTTTGCAGGTTGGTCAATTTGAAATTCCTGCCCGCCAATATTTGGGACGCTTTAACTTCAAAGGCAGCGACCAAAGCAAAATCGCAGGTCAATTGTCTGGCGGCGAACGCGGTCGTCTGCACTTGGCAAAAACTTTGTTGAGCGGCGGCAATGTGTTGCTGCTAGACGAACCGTCTAACGACCTTGATGTAGAAACCCTGCGCGCGCTGGAAGACGCATTGTTGGAATTTGCCGGCAGCGTGATGGTGATTTCGCACGACCGCTGGTTCCTCGACCGCATCGCTACGCATATTCTGGCTTGTGAAGGCGACTCTAAATGGGTGTTCTTCGACGGCAACTATCAGGAATACGAAGCCGATAAGAAACGCCGTTTGGGCGAAGAGGGCGCAAAACCGAAACGTATCCGTTACAAACCGGTAACACGTTAAGCAGGTTTTCATGAAAAGGCCGTCTGAAACTTCAAAGTTTCAGACGGCCTTTTATTTTTGATGTTTATGATTGTTTTCTTAATTGCGGATGGTTTTCCAATGTATCAATGATGATTTCAATCATGCGTGGGGCAGTTTGCGCTAAATCGAAGCCTTGACCTGAAGAAAGCCAGCGCCAAATCAAGCCGTCTAATGAAGACTTGATGAAGATGACTGCCATATCGATATCCAAATTATCCGCCAACGCTTTTTGTTGTACTGCATCAGTCAGGACGGCAACAATTTTTTCACGCCATAGTGATTGGTGTTTTTTAGCGATGGCAATGACCGCCTCGTTTTGCTCGGTGTGTTCGCATTTTAAAAACAAAATGCTGTGGAATTTATAGTGAAGCTCGTTGTGTTGCAGGCGCTCGAAAAAACGGGTCAGGGTTAGTCGGAAGCTTGACCAAGCCTGTTCGTTATTGTTGTTCGAGTCTTCTTTTATGCAGCTTTCGATGTCGTCGCAAATCCGTTGGAACAAGGCGTCAAACAAATCTTCTTTGTTTTTGAAATGCCAATACAGCGCGCCGCGCGTTACGCCTGCGGCTTGGGCGATTTCGTTGAGCGAGGTGCGGGCAATGCCTTTCTTATAAAACGTATCCAATGCGGCAAGCATGAGATATTCTTTGGTTTTTAAGGCTTCGGTTTTGGTTCTTCTCATAATTGTTTTGTAGGAAATGTAAATTTATGGTTCGGATTATAAAAAATTACTTCTGAACATGCAAGAATGTATGTATAATTTAATTCAATACTTGATAGTGTTTCTCAACACTATATAATCAGCCTGTTTTTCATAAAAGCAGGCAATTTCTGTTTGCGAAATATGAGATTAAAGTAATCAATTTTTAATTAGTCAAACCTTTATTTATTTATAGAGATAGGAAAATTATGGCTCTTTATGCTTCTAAAATGATGCGTGTCGCGGCAATTGCAGCAGCTACTGCGTTGGCGCTTTCCGCTTGCGGCAAAGGCGATGAAAAAGCAGCCGGCCAACAGGTGCAAGGCAGTCAGCAACAGCAAAAACAGCCTGCGCCTGAAGTCCGTGTGATTACTGTGCATCCGGAAACCGTTGCATTGACAACCGAGTTGCCGGGCCGTCTGGAATCATTGCGTACTGCCGAAGTTCGCGCCCAAGTCGGCGGTATTCTGCAAAAACGCCTGTTCCAAGAGGGTAGCTATGTGCAAGCCGGTCAGCCTTTGTACCAAATCGACAGCTCGACTTATGAAGCAAACTTGGAAAGCGCACGCGCCCAGTTGGCAAGTGCGCAAGCTACTTTGGCCAAAGCGAACGCCGACTTAGCCCGCTATAAACCGCTGGTTGCCGCCGATGCCATCAGCCAACAAGAATATGATGCGGCCGTAACGGCCAAGCGTTCAGCAGAGGCAGGCGTCAAATCTGCACAAGCAGCCATCAAATCTGCCGGTATCAGCCTGAACCGATCCCGCATTACTGCGCCGATTTCCGGCTTTATCGGTCAATCTAAAGTTTCTGAAGGTACGCTGCTGAATTCTGGCGATACCACTGTTTTAGCCACCATCCAACAAACCAATCCGATGTATGTCAACGTTACCCAGTCTGCGAGTGAGGTCATGAAACTGCGTCAACAGGTTGCCGAAGGCAAATTGTTGGCGGCAAACGGCGCGATTGCAGTGGATATCAAATTTGACGACGGTACGGTTTACCCTGAAAAAGGCCGTCTGCTGTTTGCAGATCCGACTGTCAACAAAACGACCGGTCAAATTACCTTGCGCGCCGCCATTCCTAACGACAGAAATATCTTGATGCCGGGCTTGTATGTGCGCGTATTGATGGAACAAGTGGCTGTGGATAATGCATTTGTAGTGCCGCAACAAGCAGTTACCCGCGGTTCGCAAGATACTGTGATGGTAGTGAATGACAAGAGCGAAATGGAAGCGCGTGTCGTGACCATTGCCCAACAGCAAGGTAGCAATTGGGTGATTACAGACGGCCTGAAAGACGGCGACAAAGTGATTGTTGAAGGCATCAGCATTGCCGCTATG
The DNA here is from genome assembly GCF_051956635.1 of Neisseria sp. P0022.S010. NCBI lineage: Bacteria > Pseudomonadati > Pseudomonadota > Betaproteobacteria > Neisseriales > Neisseriaceae > Neisseria > Neisseria sp. P0022.S010. The sequence continues at coordinate 13,267 of NZ_JBQCXF010000060.1, forward strand.
TCGGGTGCTAAACAGGTAACGCCGAAAGAATGGACGCCGCCTGCAAGTGCTGCGGCAGCAACACCGGCAGTTTCAGACGGCCAGGCTGCATCCGAGGCCAAGCCTGAAGCTAAAGCTGCATCTGAAGCCAAATAAGGAACGCGTGAATGTCTAAGTTTTTTATTGACCGCCCCATCTTTGCATGGGTTATTGCGATTTTTATCATCGCAGCGGGTATTTTCGGTATTCAAAAACTGCCGATTTCCCAATATCCGTCCGTTGCTGCACCGACCATTACTTTGCGCGCTACTTATCCGGGCGCTTCTGCTCAGGTAATGGAAGACAGCGTACTGGCCGTTATCGAACGTAATA
>NZ_JBQCXF010000061.1:0-13610 GCF_051956635.1 Neisseria sp. P0022.S010
ATTTGGAGATATTCATGAGCGCAATCGTTGATATTTTTGCACGCGAAATTTTGGACTCCCGCGGCAACCCTACCGTAGAGTGTGACGTATTGTTGGAATCCGGCGTCATGGGACGCGCAGCCGTACCAAGCGGCGCATCAACCGGCCAAAAAGAAGCTTTGGAACTGCGTGACGGCGACAAATCCCGTTACTTGGGCAAAGGCGTATTGAAAGCCGTTGACCACGTTAACAACCAAATCGCGCAAGCCCTCATCGGCATCGATGCCAGCGAACAATCTTATATCGACCAAATCATGATCGAATTGGACGGTACTGAAAACAAAGGCAACTTGGGCGCCAACGCCACTTTGGCCGTTTCCATGGCCGTAGCACGCGCGGCTGCCGAAGATTCAGGCCTGCCGCTGTACCGTTACTTGGGCGGCGCAGGCCCAATGGCTCTGCCGGTTCCGATGATGAACGTAATCAACGGCGGCGAACACGCCAACAACAGCCTGAACATCCAAGAATTCATGATCATGCCTGTCGGCGCAAAATCTTTCCGCGAAGCTCTGCGTTGCGGCGCCGAAATTTTCCACGCACTGAAAAAACTGTGTGACGGCAAAGGTTTCCCAACTACCGTTGGTGACGAAGGCGGTTTCGCACCTAACCTGAACAGCCACAAAGAAGCCCTGCAACTGATCGTCGAAGCAACCGAAGCTGCAGGCTACAAAGCAGGCGAAGACGTATTGTTTGCCCTGGACTGCGCATCCAGCGAATTCTACAAAGACGGCAAATACCACTTGGAAGCCGAAGGCCGCTCCTACACCAGCGCAGAATTTGCCGAATACTTGGAAGGCCTGGTTAACGAATTCCCAATCATTTCCATCGAAGACGGTATGGACGAAAACGACTGGGAAGGCTGGAAACTGCTGACCGAAAAATTGGGCGGCAGAGTTCAATTGGTCGGTGACGACTTGTTCGTAACCAATCCAAAAATCTTGGCTGAAGGCATCGAAAAAGGCGTGGCAAACGCATTGCTGGTTAAAGTAAACCAAATCGGTACATTGAGCGAAACCCTGAAAGCCGTTGACTTGGCCAAACGCAACCGCTACACCAGCGTAATGAGCCACCGTTCCGGCGAAACCGAAGACAGCACTATTGCCGACTTGGCAGTTGCCACCAACTGTATGCAAATCAAAACCGGCTCCCTGTCCCGTTCTGACCGCATGGCGAAATACAACCAATTGTTGCGCATCGAAGAAGAATTGGCTGAAGCCGCTTACTACCCTGGCAAAGCCGCATTCTACCAACTGGGCAAATAAGAAAAATATAGGATATTGATTGTATGAAGTGGGTGACTTTTGTTTTAACCTTCGCACTTTTGTGCTGTCAGTACAGCCTTTGGTTTGGCAAAGGCAGCGTCGGGCATACGGAAGAATTGCAGGAGCAGCTCGTCCGTCAGGAGGAAAAAAACCAAACGCTCACTTTACGCAACAATTTCCTCAATGCGGAAGTTGAAGACTTGGCACACGGACAAGAGGCCATCGCCGAAATTGCCCGCGTCGAATTGGGCTATGTTCAAGACGGCGAAGTATATTACCGAATCATCGACCGCCGCTAAACCCTATCAAACAAAGGCCGTCTGAAAACACACTTTTCAGACGGCCTTTTTATCGCAATCGCTATATAATCACATATCCCAAAATCAAATTACACCCATCATGTATGACGTAAACACCCACGATGTCCGCCGATTTTTTGCCCACGTCTGGCAACACAGGCTCGCACCGCTCCAATTGGACGGCCTACAGCAAAAAGCCTTACGCATTATCGAAGCCCATCCCGAATACGGACACTATCTCGAAAACATCGAACAATATTTAGATAAAGAATGGCTGCCCGAAGACGGCGAAAGTAACCCATTCCTGCATATGTCGCTACACCTTTCACTACAAGAGCAAAGCGCCATCGACCAGCCCCCGGGCATCCGTGCCATCCACCAACAACTTTGCGCCCGTTACAACGGCGACTGGGTCAAAGCCGAACACGATATGATGGAAGCCTTAGCAGAAACCATCTGGGAAGCACAACGCTACAGACGGGGCCTTGATGTCAACGCCTACATGACCCGCTTGCGGAAATTGGTCGGCTTAGGCCAAGAAGAAAACGCCCGCCTCAATCCCCATGAAGTCAGCCTGATGGATACAAAGTAACTTCTTTTCAGACGGCCTCATCCCATACAAATCCTTACACTCACCAAAGCCAACGTTTCCATCTTTCATGCTAAATTACTTTTTTGAAATCCCCTTATAAGGAAACCAAAATGCTCCGTCCAGCCTTTACCGCCCTACTGCTAGCCGCCTCCTTGCCCGTAGCAGCAGAAAGCCTCAACTACAACATCGTTGAATTTTCCGAATCCGCCAACATGGAAGTACCACGGGACACCATGACCGCGTATTTCAGCGTCAATGCAGAAGGCAAAGACCGTCAAGCTGTCAACCAAGCCTTCATGAAGAAATTCAACCAGTTCAACAAAATCTCCCAAAACAGCAAATTTAAAGCCGAGCTGATGGAGCGCAACGCGTCCCCACGCTATCAATACACCAACGGCAAACGCACCCAAACCGGCTGGGAAGAACACGCTTACTTCAAAGTAGAAAGCAAAGACTTTGAAGCGCTCAACCGCCTGATTGCCGACAGCATCAATATCGCCGTTTTGGAAAACTCTTCATTTTCCGTATCCAAAGAAAAACGCGAAGAAACCGTCGACCAACTGAGCAAAGCCGTTATCCTGCGCTTCAAAGACCGCGCCCAAAACCTCGCCCAAACACTCGGCTTCTCCAGCTACAAAATCATCAAACTCAACCTGGGCCATATCGGCAACCGCCCAGTCGGCGGCGACTTTGCACACGCCAAAATGCTGCGTGCAATCCCCGCCGCAGAAGTGGCGGCAGGAATAGAAGATGGCGTACCGGCTTCTCCGGGTTCGGAAGAAATCAGCCTGACTGTTAACGGCTCGGTACAAATGTAGGATTTTCTTTTAAATCATTTTAAATTAAATCATTTTAAAGGCCGTCTGAAGTCTATTTTCAGACGGCCTTTACGTTGTTCAAAAATAGAAAAATATTCATATAAAGCAACCGAGCATCAAGACAACCCTTAAACTTTCAGTGGCAATAACTATTTCTAAACACAAAGCCTAGCCAACCTAATGACAACCCAATCAACAAGGCATCAGATGCTTTTCTATTCGTTTTCTCCCAACTGCGCTGCAACGCTGCGGAAATTCAGCAAAGCCGCTTCGATATTTTCAATGATTTCCTCGGCCAAAATATCGGGGGTGGGCAGATTGTCCAAGTCGGTTAAAGAATGGTCTTTCAGCCAGAAAATATCCAGGCTGGTTTTTTCTCGCTGATTGATTTCATCGATACTAAATTTACGCCAGCGTCCGTCGGGATTGTTTTCGGCATGATAGGTTTCCACACGTTTTGAACGGTCCTCAGGACAATAGCAGGCAATGAAATCCTGCAAATCTGCCAACTGCATCGGTTTTTTCTTCAGCGTGTGATGCACGTTGGTGCGGTAGTCATATACCCAGACTTCTTGGGTAACGGCTTTTTCCTGTGCGGGGCGGTTGTCAAAGAACAACACATTTGCTTTCACGCCTTGGGCGTAGAAAATCCCCGTCGGTAAACGCAAAATTGTATGCAAATCGGTCATCTGCAAGAGTTTTTTGCGCACGGTTTCGCCTGCGCCGCCTTCAAACAGCACATTATCGGGCACGACTACGGCCGCACGCCCGTTGTTTTTGAGCATGGTGTAAATATGCTGCAAGAAGTTGACTTGTTTGTTGGAAGTGGTTGCCCAAAAGTCTTGGCGGTTATAGACAAAATCTTCGGTTTCGGCTTCACCCTCGGCATTGGTAATGGTCATGGTGCTTTTTTTGCCGAACGGCGGATTGGCCAAAACCAAGTCCACTTTGCGAGGGCTTGGCGCAACCAAGGAATCATCGGAGCTGATCGGGCTTTCGCCGTCCATTTCGCCGATGCCGTGTAAAAACAGATTCATCAAACACAAACGGCGGGTATTGGCGACAATTTCATTACCGAAAAACGTCCCGTTTTTTAACCGCGCTTTTTGCTCGGCATTTAAATCGGCATGTTTTTCCAGATAGCTGTATGCACCCAGCAGGAAACCGCCGGTACCTGCCGCCGGGTCAGCAATCAGGGTATCTGCCTGCGGGCGGACGCATTCGACTATCGCCTCAATCAGAGCGCGCGGCGTAAAGTATTGCCCTGCGCCTGATTTGGTATCTTCGGCATTTTTTTCCAAAATGCCTTCGTAAATATCGCCTTTCACATCCACGCCCAAGCGCGTCCATTTGGTTTCATCAATCATCGCCACCAAACGGGATAATTTGGCAGGGTCTTGGATTTTGTTTTGCGCCTTGGCAAAGATTTGCCCAAGCAAGCCTTTACGCATACTTAAATCGCGCAACAAAGCAAGATAATGGCTTTCCAATTCCGCGCCCGTGCGGTCGGTCAGACTTTTCCAGTTGTATTCTTCAGGAATGCCGACATCACGTTTGTAGGGCGGCTGGCTGTATTCAAACGCCATTTTCAAGAAAATCAGATAAGTAATTTGTTCTAAATAGTCGCCGTAGCTTACGCCGTCATCGCGCAGCATATGGCAGAAACTCCAAACCTTTTGGACGATGGCGTTTGAAGTGTGGTTTTGCGTTGTGGTCATATTCGTTTTCTCTTTAATTTATTTATCCAAAATGCTGCCTGAAAAAGCCGCTTTTAAGACCGCCTGTTTAAGCAGCTCGGCTTGTTTGAGTTGCTTAGAAAGTTCGGCGGCGAGTTGGTCGCAGGCGGTAAGTTTGCTTTCTAAAATGGCAACGATTTGGGTTTGTTCGGTTAGGGAACAATACGGAACGATTAAATTCTCTAAAGTATTTAAATTAATGTTTTTTTGTGCTGTCGCAGGAGCATAAGATTCGATTTTGGTTCTCGCAGACTTTATAAATAATTCAATATATTCTGGTAATACCGCTTTTGAAGCAGAAAACCCGACGATACTATCGGGAAAACAAGCGTCAAATCCTAAAAAGGCAGTTTCAGCAATATTTGCAGCGATTGTGATACAAAGAGTCCCTTTCTGCCAAAGTTTGCTTTGCTCTAATCCAAATTCACTATATGTTTGTTCATATTTTTTAATGATTCGATTTGCAGCACGAACCTCTCCCGTTTGAATAAAAGGATATTTCCCTCCAAAAAGTTTTTTATCATTTCTTGGGCGATGTTTCGATTTTCCACGAGCTAACTCTCCTAGGTCTGATAATTTTCCCCATATCCACCCACTCGGCAAATCTGCAAAATTTTCTTCAAACTTAACCGCTTTTGTCGGTGCTTTGGGTTTGCTCGGTTTTTTCCCTTCTTTTCCATTTTGTTCCCATTGGCTGACGGCTGTTTGCCAGTCGGCAAGCTGTTGGGCGTGGTGTTGTTCTCGGGCCGTCTGAATTTGGGCGAGCAGTTCGTTTTCAGACGGCAAGGTGTCTGCGTGCTTGCTGCGCCATTCTTTGGTGAGTTCGCCGTTAAAGGCGTTTTTGAGCAGGGATTGGCGGTATTGTTGGATTTGCTGCGCTGCGGTTTTCAGACGGCCTATGCCCTCGTCGATTTCGTCAAACAGGCTTTCGATTTTATTAACGATGGCTTGTTGGGTTTCTTTGCTGGTTGGGTAGATAATGGGAATTTTTTTCATCGAACCTTGTGAGAGTTTTAGTCTAGTTGTACCTGATACATAACCACTAAAATTAAATTGGTTCAGATAATGGCAAATATATAAATTTTCCAAAACTGATGAGCTTAAAATGTGAGCATGATTATTTACCCAAAACTTCCCTTTAACGCAATAAGCAACATTTTTATTTGGTTCGAAAAAAGGAGCTGCATCCTCTCCTAATAAAACAAATTCTCCATCAAAAATATAATCATCAATTTTTCCAACCTCACCTGTCGCACCATAATAAGGAAAGAGTTCGTCAGTTTTTTTATTATTGATGCGCTGTTCTCTTTGTTCCCTATTTAATGGAACTCTTTTACTATCAAAAATCTCACAGATTTCTCCCAAAGTCGTTTTCTTCCACCCTTCAGGCAATTGCTGTTCTGTGGTCATTGTTATGCTGTCCATTGTCGGTTAATCTCGTCTAATAGGGTGTTAAAGTCTTGGTCGTTAGCGGCGACTTCGCTCAATACATCATAGGCTTGACCCAATCCGCCGTATTGGTTGAACGGGGTAAGTTCAAAGTCGTTTTCTTCGATGGCAAAGGAAGTGATGATGTGGTCACGAATCATGGTCAGCCATTGCATTTGTTCTTCGGTCAGCGGTTTGTCGGCGCGGGCGTTGTGTTCAAAGGTCCAGGTTTGGAAGTTTTTACGCACGGTTTTGGTAAACGGCGTGATTTTGTCATCAATGCCAATCACGCGGCGAACAAGGCTGACTAAGGCGGTGAGTTCGCTTTCTGCCTGTTCGCTGACGTTATCCAAACGCGCGTACGCCTGCCAGATATGGCTGAATGCCAATTTCGGTTTGGCTTTTTTGATGGCGGCCGCCAGCTCTTTAATCATCGCAAGGCTTAAGGCTTGGCGTTGATAAGGCTGATTATAGAAAATCTGCAAGGCGGTAATTTCGTCTTTGTTGCTGCGTATCCATTCGGCAAAATCTTGGGTCAGGGTTTCATCATTTTCTGCCCAGCCTGCGTGGATGACTTCATCAATCTCGGCGTCAATTTTCTGCTCGTTTTGTTTGCGGATGTCGTCCAATGTGGTGATGAGTTCCATGGAAAGCGGACGTGTGGCGGCTTTGACGCGTTGTTTTTGAACCTTGGCAAGATTTTCTTCAGACGGCATCTCATCGATGGAAATGCCTTCTTGTTCACAGGCAGCTTGATGAACTTCATCGGCATTGATGGCGTGAAATAAATCTTTGACCAGTTGCGATAATGGAATGCCGCCTGTGATGGCCGTAATCTGCTGCTGTTGTTCGTTATCCAGCTGTTTGTTTAAACGGGCAAGGCGTGCCGCCAGTGAGCTGATGCTGTCGCTATCAAATGCGCCGCCGAAGACGACGGCTTTTCCTAAATCGGAAAAGCTGACCGAACGCTTGGTGTCTAATTGTTGGCTTGCCGTTTTAAGCGATTTGGTAACACCGATGGCATCGACAATCACATAATGGGTTTTGGCGGATGATGCGGAAGGACTGACTTTTTGCAGGCCTTCTTTATCAAGCGTGCGTGTGCCGCGCCCTTTCATTTGCTCGAAATAGTTGCGGCTTTTGACATCGCGCATAAACAGCAGGCATTCGAGCGGGCGGACATCCGTTCCTGTGGCAATCATATCGACGGTAACGGCGATGCGCGGGTTGTAGCTGTTGCGGAAATTCGCCAAGACGGTTTTGGGTTCTTCGCCTTGTTCGATGATTTCGCCGTTCTCTCCCACAATATCGTCTTTGGCTTTGTACGTAATCTTTTTGCAGAATTCGTTGCCTTGCCCGAACTCTTCACGCACCATTTTGATGATGTCGTCGGCGTGGCTGTCGTTTTTGGCAAAAATCAAGGTTTTGGGTACTTCTTGACGATTTGGGAACATCACCGGTAAATGGTCGCGGAATGTCCGGATAATGGTGCGGATTTGGCTTGGATTGACAACATCCCTGTCGAGTTGTTTGGCGGTATAGTCTTCATCGCTATCTTGCTGCTGCCAGCGTTTGCGGCGTGTGGTGCGTTCGCGGTGTTCGACCAGCTCTTCTGCTTTGAATTTGCCGCCATCCAGGCTGATTTTGGTATTGATCAGATAGACTTCGTTGCCTACGTTTACGCCATCGGCAACGGCTTGCTCATGGCTGTATTCGCTGACGACATTTTGATTGAAAAAACCAAAAGTGCGGTTGTCCGGTGTGGCGGTTAAGCCAATCAGATAGGCATCAAAATAATCCAATACTTGTCGCCATAGGTTGTAAATGGAGCGATGGCATTCGTCGATAAAGATAAAATCAAAAAATTCGGGTGGCAGGTCCGGTTGATAGGCAACGGGCAAGGGCTCTTTTAAGCGGTTTTCCCATTCTTCTAATTCCACGCTTTCATCCGGTATCGCCATCTCTTCCCCTTTTAATAGGGAATACATGCGCTGAATGGTACAAATACAAACTTCTACGCCTTTGGGAATGTGCGGCGATTTAATCACTTGGGCGTTGTAGAGTTCGGTAAATTTGCGGTTGTCGTCAGACGGGGTAAAAACCAACATTTCCTGCTCGGCCTGTTCGCCCAAATTGACGGTATCGACTAAAAACAAGATGCGGCGTTTGCCTGTGTATTTGAGCAAACGATACATAATGCTGATGGCGGTATAAGTTTTACCTGCACCTGTGGCCATTTGAATCAAGGCGCGCGGTAAATCTTTTGCCAAAGAGTCTTGCATATTTTCGATGGCGGTTAATTGGCAATCGCGCAAACCAAGTTCGGCCGCAGACAGATGGTTGGGATTGAGTGGAGGAATAGCCTTGAGTTTGGCGCGCAGGGTATTTTTGCCCTCGCTTGCCCATTTTTGCAATGTTTCAGGACGATGAAAATGAAATACTTCACGGGCGCGAGGGGCAGGATCGTTGCGATTGGTAAAGCGGGTAATTACACCTGTGCTTTCATATAAAAAAGCAATATCCGCTTGCGGGATATGTTTGAGTTCGCTATCGGCATAACGCGCGCTTTGCTCTTCCACTGTGTTGAGCTTATGGCCAAAGTTTTCTTCTTTGGCTTCAATAATGGCAACCGGCTCTCTATCGACAAATAGCAAATAATCTACCGGCCCGCTGTCTGTAGGGTATTCACGCACTGCTACGCCCAAACCATTGTTGGGATTAAAGTGCTTCACCGACTGTATCGTCCAGCCTGCCTGCTCCAGTTTTTTATCGATAATGTCGCGGGCTTGCTGTTCTGGATGCTGGTTGTAGGTTATTTGTTTTCCCATATTTTTCCTAGGTACCTCGTTAGCTTTTATAAGAAATTAAAAATAAAGCCTTCCATGCTTTATTAATGAAATTGCAATGACTGTTTATTTTGTAACTATTTTTTATTGAACATCGAGTAATTAACACTAGATTTTACTACATGGGATTAATTACAGTAAGAAATTTGCCCGTTAAACAGTTTTTTCAAAAAAGAAAAGCCCTCTAATATACCTATCAAAGTCATTAGAGGGCTTGAAATTAACTAAATCTTAATTCATTACATAACTCAGAACGGAATATCGTCGTCGATATCCTCAACTGGAGCGGTCGGTTGTGCCGGAGCAGGACGACGGGCCGGGGCGGCCGGGGGTTCTTGCGCCGGGGCAGATTGGTATTGCTGTTGAGGCGCTTGTTGGTAACTGCTTTGGCTTGAATGACTGCCTTGGTTGTAGCCGTCATCGTATGGTGCGCCGCCGCTGTTGTCGTTGCGGCTGCCGAGCATTTTCATCTCATTGGCGATGATGTCGTAAGCGGTGCGCTCGATGCCGTCTTTGCCTTGGTATTTACGGCTTTGGATACGGCCTTCTAGGTACACTTGGCTGCCTTTACGCAGGTATTGGCCGGCGATTTCGGCGAGTTTGCGGTACATGGTGATGTTGTGCCATTCGGTACGTTCTACGCGTTGGCCGTTGCGGTCGTTCCAAGTTTCGCTGGTGGCAACGCTGAAGTTACAGACGGCCTCGCCGTTGGGCATATAGCGGACTTCCGGGTCGCGGCCGAGACGGCCGATGAGGATAACTTTATTCAATGACATTTTACACTCCTGTGATGATTTTTTCGGCGGCCTCTTGGTCGAATCCTTTTTGCAAGGCCTTGATATAAATGGTTTGTTTGTCTGCGCTGAAGCTGATGCTTTCGACGCCTTCAATTTCGGTCAGTTTTTGGTAAAGCAAATCCGGATTTTGTTGCCATTCGGCGTTAAGCGGATAGCTGAGGTTTTTGACGGGTTTTGGTGCCGGTAAGATGAGTGCCAATACCAGCCACAGCAGCATCAATACGCTACAAAAGGTAAAAACGCCTGAAAACCCATATTTTTGGAACAATAAGCCGCCGGTTGCGCCGCCGACAAACAAGCCGACTGACTGTAATGTGTTATACACGCCCATCGCCGTTCCTTTCAAATCGGACGGGGCGATTTTCGATACCATAGACGGCAGGCTGGCTTCCAATACATTGAAACCAATAAAATAAACAATCAAATAAGCGGTAATCAACCATATTGAGTGCATGCCAAACAACAAGCCAATTTGTGCCGCGGCAATGCAGACGATACCGAGAATAAACACTTGCTTGAGTTTGTTGCGCGTTTCACCAACGATAATCAGCGGCACCATAATAATCAGGCCGGTAATGGTTGACGGCAGATAGACTTGCCAGTGATGGATTTTTTCCAAACCCAACTGCGTCATGGCAAACGGCAATGCGGTAAATAATGCCATTTGCGCCGCATGCAAGGCAAAAATGCCGAAGTCGAGATTGAGCAGCTGGCGGTTTTTCAATACTTCGCCCATACGCGAAGGCTGCGCCTGCGTGTCTTCGTGCAATTTTGACTCTTCCGGCTCCGGCGTCATCCACGCAACCACGCCGATACTGATTACCGTCAGGATACCGGTCAGCGCAAACAGGCCGGATACGCCGATAAAGCTGGCAATCATCGGGGCAAGCACCAGGCTGACGGAGAAGGTCAAGCCGATACTCAGGCCGATCATCGCCATCGCACGCGTCCGCACTTCGCTACGGGTTAAATCCGCCAGCAAAGCCGTTACCGCCGCGCTGACGGCGCCCGCGCCTTGAATGGCACGCGCGGCAACCAGCATTTGCAGGCTGTCGGCAACTGCGGCCAAAAAACTACCGGCGGCAAACACAATCAAGCCGATATAAATCACTTTTTTACGGCCGAACTTGTCGGAAGCGATGCCCAATGGCAACTGTAACAAGGCCTGTGTCAGCCCGTAAATGCCCATTGCCATACCGACCAATGCTTTATTATCTTCCGCACCGGGCAACGAAGCGGCATACATCGCCAAAACAGGCAGCACCAAAAACATCCCCAGCATACGCAGTGCGTAAACGCCGGAGAGTGTGGTACTGGCACGCCATTCGTGCGGAAACATTTGAATGCGGTTATCTCTTGCCATAAATAATGTTTCAGACGGCCTTAAATTTGCGAAAGGCCGTCTGAAAGTGTGAATTAACAGATTTTCTGATTATACAGGATTCAAAGGAATTGCATGGGGCAAATCGCAAGCCGCTCAACCCCACTGCCATCTATTCCGCCACGCACCCAATACGGCATTCGGATATTTGTTGCTGCCCAAGCTGCCGTTAAACCTTGCCAACGCGCGGACAATATTGCCTTTTTCGATATTGTTGTAATGGCGCAGAATAGTGCAGCCGTAGCGCAGATTGGTGCGGATGTCGAAAAGGTTGTGCGACGGATTGCCGATATAGTTTTTCCAAAACGGCATCACCTGCATCAAACCGCGCGCACCCACGCCGCTGATGGCATATTGGCGAAACGCGCTTTCCACTTCAATCAAACCCAAAATCACTTGAGTATTGAGTCCGGCCCGGCTGCTTTCGTATTGGATATTGATCAGCAGACGGCGGCGCTCGCCTTCATCGGGAATAAAGCGTGCCAATCGGGAAGACATCGCCGCCAACCAACGCTCCCCTTCCCTTGCATCGGTAAACACCAGCCGCGCAGGGCTGGCGCTATTGATCGAACTGCGCATCACGGACGCCACATCATCAGCCAGCGTTTCTTCACGTTGCGCCCCCGCCCATGCGGCCGCAGGCGTCAAAAGCATGGCTCCGCCGACTTGCAACAGGCGGCGGCGTGATAAAAATAAGGAATCTTGGTTTTCCGATTTCATGTGTTTCTCTTTTTAGGCCGTCTGAAAAGTTCAGACGGCCTTTGATATATTTGCTTAAATATCGGCATTATAAAATACATCTATGAGCAGAATCAAAGAGCTGTATTCCTTTTATTGTCAAGTGATACCGCCTCAAGTAACATTTAGGTTTTTCTAATCAAGCGGTATTTTTTATGACCACCACTCCCGCCAACGTTTTAGCCTCCGTCGATTTGGGTTCCAACAGTTTCCGCCTGCAAATTTGTGAAAACAACAACGGCCAGCTGAAAGTCATCGACTCGTTCAAACAAATGGTACGCTTTGCCGCCGGCTTGGACGAACAAAAAAACCTGAGCGAAGCCTCTCAAGAACAAGCCTTGGAATGTTTGGCAAAATTCGGCGAACGCCTGCGCGGATTCCAACCTGAAAACGTGCGCGTGGTGGCCACCAACACTTTCCGCGTCGCCAAAAACATCGCCCAATTCCTGCCCCGTGCCGAAGCGGCGCTGGGTTTCCCCATCGAAGTCATTGCCGGCCGCGAAGAAGCGCGTCTGATTTACACCGGCGTAGTGCATACCCTGCCGCCCAAAGGCGACAAAATGCTGGTTATCGACATCGGCGGCGGCTCGACCGAATTTGTCATCGGTTCGGATTTGCAACCGCTGACCACAGAAAGCCTGCCTTTAGGCTGCGTAACGTACAGCATGCGCTTCTTCCAAAACAAAATTACCGTCAAAGATTTCCAAGCCGCCGTTTCCGCCGCGCGTATCGAAATCCAACGCATCAGCAAACTGATGAAGCGCACCGGTTGGGATTTCGCTATCGGCACGTCCGGTTCGGCCAAATCCATACGCGACGTTTTGGCGGCCGAATTGCCGCAAGAAGCCGATATTACCGCCCAAGGCATGCGTTATCTTGCCGATAGGATTATCGAAGCCGGTTCGGTTAAAAAAGCCAAATTTGAAAACCTCAAACCCGAACGTGTCGAAGTTTTTGCAGGCGGGTTGGCCGTGATGATGGCCGCTTTTGAAGAACTCTCGCTGACCAAAATGACCGTTACCGAAGCCGCACTCCGCGACGGCGTGTTCTACGACTTAATCGGCCGCAGTCTCAATGTCGATATGCGCGAACAGACAACGGCAGAGTTCCAAAAACGCTACCACGTCAGCCTCAACCAAGCCAAACGCGTTGCCGATACCGCGCAAGCCTTTATGAACAGCCTATGCCACGCCAAAAACGTAACCGTTCAAGAGCTTGCCCTGTGGAACCAATACCTCAGCCGTGCAGGCCGTCTACATGAAATCGGTTTGGATATCGCCCATACCGGTTATCACAAACACTCCGCCTACATTCTCGAAAACGCCGATATGCCGGGCTTCTCACGCAAAGAGCAAACCATTTTGGCGCAACTGGTTATCGGCCATCGCGGCGACCTCAAGAAAATGGCGGATATTATCGGCGACAACGAAATCATGTGGTGTGCCGTATTGTCCCTGCGTCTGGCCGCCCTCTTCTGCCGCTCGCGCCTGCCGCTCGATTTACCGCCGCAAACCCAGCTTCGCATTGATGAAAGCAACCACAGCTTCATCTTGCGCATCAACGCCCAATGGCTGGAGCAACACCCCCTCATCGCCGATGCGCTGGACTACGAAAGCGCGCAATGGCAAAAAATCGATATGCCTTTCTCGGTTCAAGCACAATAAACCGCGCTCC
>NZ_JBQCXF010000062.1:0-12866 GCF_051956635.1 Neisseria sp. P0022.S010
CGTGCCGAACTGAATATCGGTACCGACGTAATTTCCTGCCTGAAAGCAGACTTGAACACTGAATACGAAGTACGCGATGCGCTGAAAAAAGGCATCAAATTGTGCGAAGAAGCTCAAGACTACGTTACCCGCGATTTGATGGTTGCCCAACTGAAAGACACTGAAGAAGATCACGCTCACTGGTTGGAACAACAACTGCGTCTGATCGAATTGGTCGGCGAAGGCAACTACTACCAAAGCCAACTGTAATCTAGCGTATAACATACAAGGAGCTGAATATGAAAGGCGATCGCTTAGTTATTCGCGAGCTGAACAAAAACTTAGGTTTGTTGCTGATTACCATTAACCAATACTTCCTGCATGCCCGCATTTTGAAAAACTGGGGCTTTGAAGAATTGGGCGAACACTTCTTCAAACAATCCATCCGCGAAATGAAATCCGCAGACGATTTAATCGAGCGTATTTTGTTCTTGGAAGGCCTGCCTAATCTGCAAGAATTGGGTAAACTGTTGATCGGTGAATCTACCGAAGAAATCATTGCTTGCGATCTGAAAAAAGAGTATGAAAAACATGATGCTCTGGTTGCAGCCATCGCTCTTGCAGAAGAGCAACAAGACTACGTCAGCCGTGATTTGTTGGAAAAACAAAAAGACATCAACGAAGAACACATCGACTGGCTCGAAACTCAGCAGGAATTGATTGGTAAAGTCGGTTTGCCAAACTACCTGCAAACAGCGGCGCAAGAGGACTAAAACACAAACCACTGCCAAATATAGCAGTCCCTGCTCCCATCAACGGCATATCTTTACGGATATGCCGTTTTCTTTTATGGAAATGCTTAAAGGCCGTCTGAATGTTCAGACGGCCTTGATTTTATATCGCTTTCAAACGGTATAGATAAGTAGTTTCCTTGTTTCTGGCAAACGCCAAAGGATCGGCTTCATCAATTGCTTTTTTATGCTGTGGCTTGGTTTCCAGAATATCGACGACATCGAGTGAGGCCGTCTGAAAGCATTGGTTTAAGAAGTCTTTTTCGCGTAAATGCAAGTGTTCTGCTAAATCTGAAATAATCAGCCAGGCTTCGCCGTTTGGATTTAAGTGGTGACTTACGCCGTTGAGGAAGGCTGTCAACATGACATTGTTTGGGTCGTAAAGTGCAATTTCAATGGCGGAGGTCGGTTTTGCCGGCAGCCAAGGCGGATTGCAGACGATAAGGTCGGCGCAGCTTTTAGGAAATAAATCAATCGATTGGATGTTGACAGCTTTATCCAAGCCTAGACGCTCAAGGTTTGCTGTGGCGCAGGCAATTGCTTTGGGGTTGGTGTCTGTGGCAATGATGTCGGTTATGCCTCGTTTGGCCAAAATGGCGGCAATAACGCCTGAACCGGTGCCGATGTCAAAGGCCGTCTGAATATTGGGAGCGAGTGGCGCTTGTGCGATTAAATCCAAATACTCGCCACGTAATGGAGAGAATACGCCGAAAGGAACATGGATTTTTCCGTTAAGCTGAGGAATGTCTATGCCTTTTTTGTGCCATTCGTGTGCGCCGATAAAACCCAGCAGTTGATTCAGTGGTAAGAGAAACGGTTTGTCGTTTGGTGTGTCGTAAACATCGCACAAGGCGGCGTAGATATCGGGTGCACGCGCATTGTCCAGTTGAAAATTCGGTTGGATTTCGATGGCAAGCATATTGAGCAAACGGCTTTGTTGCGCCTGTTTCATACGGTGGGCGTGAAAGGCCGTCTGAATATCGACAGGTACGTCTTTCTTTTTTTCAGACGGCCTGCGGATACGTTTTTTCATTGCAGATAAGACTTGCTTGGCATTGTGAAAATCGCCAGTCCAAACAGTTGCAGTTTGCGCGTGTGCATTTTTTAAAATTTCTGCTGCACCTGCTTCTTGTATGTAAACCGCCTGCTTGGGCGGCTTTTGTGTGCTTTCGTTGCGCCATTCGATGTCGGCGCGGTTGGTAGGGATGATGTGGGGCATAGTGTGTTTCAAATCGGGGAAATAGGGGATTAGTTTACTATATTTAGGATATGTTCGGTTTGAGGGGGCTTTTAATAGTCTAAATTAGACAAAATGTATAAAAAATTTTTAGGTTTTAAAAATTATATCAATATTTTGATAAAAATAGATTGTCGTTTTGTCTAAAATGAGTATAATGCAAAACCTAAACACAATAATCTTAATCAGATTTGGACAAGGAACATCATGCAATTAGACATTGACCGTTTGGTTGCCTATTTTGGCGGCGTAAACGCGCTGGCCGAAGCCCTGAAACAGCATGACCCGGAAAATGCTGCAACGACGGCGGCTATCTATAAATGGCGTACACGCGGTTCCCTGCCTTTGGCTCAGTTGCAAAAACTGACCGCTTTGGCGGAAGCGCAAGGCAGACCGCTTGATTTGAATGCTTTTTTACAAAAAAACGAATCTCTGGAGAGAACAGAAATGACACAAACCAACCGCGTTATCATTTTTGATACCACCATGCGCGACGGCGAGCAGTCGCCCGGTGCATCCATGACCAAAGAGGAGAAAATCCGCATTGCCCGCCAGTTGGAAAAGATGGGTGTCGATGTGATTGAAGCAGGTTTTGCCGCAGCCAGTCCGGGCGATTTCGAGTCGGTTAATGCGATTGCCAAAATCATCACCAAATCCACAGTCTGTTCGTTGGCGCGCGCCGTTGAAAACGATGTGCGCAAAGCGGGCGAAGCCGTTTCCCCTGCTCCGAAAAAACGTATTCACACTTTTATCGCCACCAGCCCCATCCACATGGAGCACAAACTGAAAATGAAGCCGCAGCAAGTTATCGATGCGGCGGTCAAAGCGGTAAAAATCGCCAAAGAATACACCGACGATGTGGAATTTTCCGCCGAAGACGCCGTGCGTTCGGATTTAGACTTCCTCGCCAAAATCTTTACGGCGGTTATCGAAGCGGGCGCGACTACCATCAACATTCCCGATACTGTCGGCTACTCCATCCCTTCCGTATGGTACGAACGTATCAGCAACATCATCAAAAGCGTGCCC
Source organism: Neisseria sp. P0022.S010 (assembly GCF_051956635.1). Lineage (NCBI taxonomy): Bacteria > Pseudomonadati > Pseudomonadota > Betaproteobacteria > Neisseriales > Neisseriaceae > Neisseria > Neisseria sp. P0022.S010. The sequence goes on from NZ_JBQCXF010000062.1 coordinate 3,037, forward strand.
AACGGCGACAAAGTAGTCTGGTCGACCCACTGCCACAACGACTTGGGTATGGCGGTTGCCAACTCTCTGGCCGCTGTTCAGGCAGGCGTGCGCCAGGTGGAATGTACCATCAACGGTTTGGGTGAACGCGCAGGCAATGCCAGCCTTGAAGAAATCGTGATGGCGTTGAAAGTGCGCCATGATTTGTTCGGCTTGGAAACCGGCATCGATACCACGCAAATCGTGCCAGTATCCAAACTAGTATCCACCATTACCGGCTATCCGATTCAGCCAAACAAAGCAGTAGTCGGTGCAAACGCCTTTGCACACGAATCAGGCATCCACCAAGACGGCGTATTGAAACACCCCGAAACCTATGAAATCATGACTGCCGAATCAGTCGGCTGGTCAACCAACCGCCTGACTTTGGGCAAACTCTCCGGCCGCAGCGCATTCCGCAGCAAGCTGGCAGATTTGGGCATTGAGTTGGAAAGCGAAGAAGCGTTGAACGCGGCATTTGCACGCTTCAAAGAACTCGCCGACAAAAAACGCGAAATCTTTGATGAAGATTTGCACGCTTTGGTGTCTGACGAAATGGGCAATATGAATACCGAAAGCTACAAATTCATTTCCCAAAAAATCAGCACTGAAACCGGCGAAGAACCGCGCGCCGATATTGTGTTCAGTATTCGCGGCGAAGAAAAACACGCTTCCGCTAGCGGCTCAGGCCCTGTTGATGCCATCTTCAAAGCCATTGAAAGCGTGGCGCAAAGTGGCGCAACCTTGCAGATTTACTCTGTCAATGCGGTAACTCAAGGCACGGAAAGCCAAGGCGAAACTTCCGTCCGCCTGCAACGCGGTGACCGTGTGGTCAACGGCCAAGGTGCGGATACCGACGTGTTGGTGGCAACTGCCAAAGCATACCTCTCCGCATTGAGCAAACTGGAATTCGGCCAAGCCAAGCCAAAAGCGCAAGGCAGAGGCATGATTTAATGCTTTGAACAAGTAAAGGCCGTCTGAAAACGTTGTAATACGTTTCAGACGGCTTTTTTATTAGTCCGAAGAACCAGCTCGGTTATTGAAGTTTCAGCAGCCTATCTTGTTCGACGGACAATACGCCGTTTACCTTTTTAAAATAGGCAATGGTATCTTCAATCTTGGTCTTAGAAGACGGACGAATAGCAATGCCGTTCAGGTTTTTGTATTCATAAATCAAACTTGCGCCGGAGGCTTTCACTGCTTTTAGCAATGGCTCAGAACCGGTTTGTACATCATAGAAGATAATCAGGTTGCCGGTAGTATCTTGGGCCTGTTGCTGAGATGGAATGGCGGTTGATTGAGCAGGAATACTTGGGTTTTGGCAGGCACAAAGCAGGGTGGAGAGTAGGACGAATAGCAGCGTTTTCATGATGTTGATTTAATCAATAAACAAGGCCGTCTGAAAAGCGTAAAACGAAATCTAAGTTTCCTTTTACAATTTCAGACGGCCTTAGTCCGTTATGCTTCAGGCAATTCCATGGCTAGAACGGTTTGTTCTTGTTTGGCACGGAAAGCTGCCAATTTTACAGCCAATTCAGGATTTTCATTGGCCAAAAGTGAAATGGCAAACAGCGCTGCATTGGCTGCGCCTGCCTCACCTATGGCAAATGTGGCAACTGGAACGCCTTTGGGCATTTGTACAATCGAAAGCAGGGAGTCTTCGCCGCGCAGATATTTGCTGGGAACGGGAACGCCCAAGACGGGGACGGTGGTTTTGGCTGCGACCATGCCCGGCAAGTGCGCTGCGCCGCCTGCGCCGGCAATGATGGCTTTGATGCCGCGTGCGCGTGCGGTTTCGGCGTATTCAAACATCAAATCAGGCGTACGGTGTGCCGAGACGACACGCGCTTCGTATTCAACGCCGAATTCTTTGAGAAATTGTGCTGCCTGCTGCATCACCGGCCAATCGCTGTTGCTGCCCATAATAATGCCGACTTGGATCATGAAGAGTTCCTTTTGTTTGAATGGATTAAGGGTAAAAAATATTCAGACGGCCTTGGGGATGACAAGGCCGTCTGAACGATTATCTTTGTTTCAGGCTGATTGCAGCGCGTTTTGCTGCTTCGCTGTTGGGGAAGCTTTGCATCAGTTTGCGCCATGTGCTGCGGGCAATGTCTTTTTGTTGCAGTTTGTATTGGCACTGGCCGATGCTGTACATGGCATCGGGAGCTTGCGGGCTGTTTCGGAATCGATTCGCATAGCGGTTGCCGATTTCGATAACGGATTCGCAGTTGCCCAGACGCTGTTGGCTTTGCAGAAGTAGATACATATTGCGGCGGGCAATTTCGCTGCCGTTGCCGCCGTCGGCTTCTTTCAAAATGGCTACTGCGGCGGCGAAATTATTACGCTGATAGTATTTTTGCGCTTGGTTATAAAGGCGCAGCTCGTTTTGTGCGGCTGAGTCTGTTTCAGACGGCACGCCGCCGCCATTGGCCAAATAGTTCATTTTCAGCTTGCGGTCGTCCAAACGCTGGGCTTTGGGTTTGGGAGCCAAAGGGGTTGGACGTTTGATGGTTCGCTGTTGTTCCAATGTGTGCAGGCGTTGATTTAATTCTTCAACGGTGCGTTCCAGTCGGGCGATTTGTATGCCCAAGTGGTCAATCTGGGTTTGTTCGTCCAAGCGCGGATAAGGAATATTTTTTTCAGGCAAAGGCTCGCGCGGAATATCCGGCAGGACAAAGTTGGCATTGTCGGCAGGTTGATGGGGATGGGAAACGGCGCATGATGCGGCCAATAGAGTAAGCAGTAAAAGAAACAGGGAACGTGATAATGTTTTCATCAGATTGTGTCGTTTTATTTTTTTAGCAGCAGTGTCAAACCGTCGCCGATAGGCAGGGTAATGGGAATAATACGTGTATCGTGCGGCAGGTTTTGGTTGAAATGGCGCAGGATATCCAAGCTGGGCGGATCGTTTTCGGCAGCTTCATTCATGACGCGCCCACCCAACAAGATATTGTCGATGGCAATCACGCCGCCACTCCGTACTAGTTGTAAACAGCGTTCAAAATATTTCGGCGTAGGCGGTTTGTCGGCATCGATAAGCGCCAAGTCGTAGCTTTCCGATTCGCCTTGCGTTATCAAATCGTCCAAAGTCAGCAAAGCCGGCTGCAGATGAAGCGAGATTTTATGCGCTATGCCTGCTGCCTGCCATGTTTCACGGGCTATATCGGTAAAGGTTACATTGATGTCGCAAGCCGTAATTTTTCCGTCTTCGGGGAGGGCGAGCGCCATGGCGGTGCTGCTGTAACCGGTAAAGACGCCAACTTCCAAATATTTTTTGGCATTCAATAATTTGGCCAACCACACCAACATGGCTGCCTGCTCTTGGGCGATGGCCATCTTTCCCAGACGATGTGATTGGGTACGCTCACGCAATGCGGTCAAAATGGGATGTTCGTGCTGACCGATGCTGTTGAGGTACTGCTGTAACGCCGGATCGGTATTGTGGGTGTTGGTCGTCATACCGATACGGGTTAGTCTTGATAGTAGGTGTAAGGTTTTTTGTTGACTTTGGCCGCTTCAAATTCGGCCTGTTCGGCTGGATTAAGGGTTACATCCCACAGTAAATGGCGGTTTTCGAGGCGTTGCGCTTCTAATTCGGGATGGTCGGCCATGAGTTTGTCGAGGAATTGGGTAGCTTCGGATTTGTAGTGGTACATGATGTTTTGCCTGAATCGTTGTCAGACCGTCATTATAGCCGATATTTTTTGTCAATACGTTAATTAATCGAACTTCCATAAGGTATAATGGCACGTCTTTTTTAGGCCGTCTGAAGCCTTTGCTCAATGTTTTGTCCTTATCTACGGCAGGATATTGTGCAAAGGCTTAAGCCGGACAAGTTTCAGACGGCCTTTTTTATTGTGAAAAGAGCTGCTTATGTTAAAAAAATGGCTGCATAAAGTGTTGCCTAAAAAACACGTCAAGTCGTTGCCAGAAAAGGAGATTATTCCGCTTGAGCAACACGGTATCCATGCGGATATGTTGAGCTTTGCCGCTGAGAAAATTGCCAAACGCCTGCATGAAGCCGGTTTTCAGGCTTATGTTGTAGGGGGAGCCGTTCGGGATTTGTTGCTCGGGGTTGAACCCAAAGATTTTGATATTGCAACTGATGCCACACCGGAGCAAATCCGTAAAATATTCCGCCGCAGCCGCATTATCGGCCGCCGCTTTCAAATCGTCCATGTGATGATTGGCCCCGAAACCATCGAAGTGACGACGTTTCGCGGTGGCGATAAGGTTCAGCAGAATGCGCAAGGCCGCATTATGAAGGACAATACTTACGGCAGCATTGAAGAAGATGCCATGCGCCGCGACTTTACGTGCAACGCGCTGTATTACGACCCGATTAAAGAGGAAATTTGGGATTTCCATCAAGGCGTGGCTGATGTTGCCGATAAGAAATTGGTGATGATAGGTAATCCTGCCGAACGCTATCAGGAAGATCCCGTCCGTATTCTTCGCGCCGTCCGTTTGTCGGGTAAGTTGGGCTTTGAAGTGGAAGAGCAAACGGCTTTGCTGATTGCCGAATACGCAGGCCGTCTGAAAAATGAGCCGGTGGCCCGTCTTTTTGACGAAATCATGAAAATCCTGTTTTCCGGCCATTCCCGTGCCTGTTTGAAACGGTTGAACGAGTTGGGTATTCCCGAAGGCATCCATCCGCTTTTAGATGCCTTGAAAACTGCCGAAGCAGCCGACAAACGTATGATTATGTTGGCTTTGAAAAATACCGATGAGCGTCTTCGTGCGGATAAGTCCGTTTCTGTCGGTTTTGTATTGGCGGCGGTATTGTGGCCGACACTAAACGCCATTTGGCAACGCAATCAAAGCCATGGTCAAAAACCTGTCCCTGCGTTGATGGATGCGATGAACACCATGCGCGATACGGTGGAGAAAGGTTGGGGCGTTCCGCAACGATTCTCTGCAACCATGCGTGAAATCTGGCAATTTCAGCCGCAATTTGACAATATGCGCGGCGCGCGCCCGTATCGTCTGTTGGCTCAAGCCCGTTTCCGTGCCGCTTATGACTTCCTGATTTTGCGTAGCGAAGTTGGCGAGGTTGATAAAGAGATGGCTTCTTGGTGGACAACTTTCCAGCATGCCGATGAGGAAACTCGTCAACAAATGACTGCGGCCAATGAGCGCAAACGTCAGAAACAAAGTGGATCAACCGATGGCAAGCCCAAACGTCGTCGCCGCCGTCCGAAAAAGAAAACCACTGAGGCTGAATAAAATTTAAGGCCGTCTGAAACGATTAAATCTTTTGAGATTTGGCTTTCAGACGGCCTTTTTGTATTTCAATAAAAACCGCAGGTCTTTCAACCTGCGGTTTGCTTTTACGATTTGTTTTCTTCGCTGTCGAGGAAGCTGCGGAGGCGGTCGCTGCGGGTCGGATGACGCAGCTTGCGCAGGGCTTTGGCCTCGATTTGACGGATACGTTCGCGGGTTACGTCAAATTGTTTGCCGACTTCTTCAAGCGTGTGGTCGGTATTCATATCGATACCGAAACGCATACGCAACACTTTGGCTTCGCGCGGTGTCAGGCTTTCGAGAATTTCTTTGGTTACTTCGTGCAGGCTGGTGTACATCGCAGCTTCTGCCGGCGCAACGTTGTTTGCATCCTCGATGAAGTCGCCCAAGTGCGAATCGTCGTCGTCGCCAATCGGTGTTTCCATGGAAATCGGCTCTTTGGCGATTTTCATGATTTTGCGGATTTTGTCTTCCGGCATTTCCATCAGTTCGGCCAGTTTGGCGGAATCAGGCTCTTCACCGGTTTCTTGCAGGTATTGGCGCGAGATACGGTTCATTTTGTTGATGGTTTCAATCATGTGAACCGGAATACGGATGGTACGCGCTTGGTCGGCGATAGAACGGGTAATCGCTTGACGGATCCACCATGTGGCGTAAGTCGAGAACTTGTAGCCGCGGCGGTATTCGAATTTGTCTACCGCTTTCATCAGACCGATATTGCCTTCTTGAATCAAATCAAGGAACTGCAAGCCACGGTTGGTGTATTTTTTAGCAATGGAAATAACCAAACGCAAGTTGGCCTGAATCATTTCTTGTTTGGCGGCTGAGGTTTCTTTTTCGCTCAACACCATGTTTTTGTTGATTTCTTTTAACTCTTCAATGGAAATGCGGGTTTCGCTTTCCATATTGGCCAACTCGGCTTGTTTTTCGAGGATGGCGTGGCGGAAACGATCTAAAGCATTGGCCCATACTCGGCCTTTGGCTACTTCTTTTTCAACCCATTCCAAATCAGTAATGGCAGGCAGGAAGTTTTCGATGAAGTAGTCGCGTTCCATACGCACGCGGTCGATGCAGATATCGCGGATTTCTCGTTCGAGTTTGCGGATGTTTTCAACGCGGCTGCGCAGGTTACTGCTCAAATTTTCGATTTGGCGTGTGGCAAAACGGACTTCCAGCAGTTTGTTGGCAATGGCATCGCGGTGTTTCAGGTAGTTGGCATGTTGGCTGCCGTGTTTTTCCAGCTGCTTGATCATTTTGCCGTATTCGCTCTCGATAAAGGCGAAATGCTCCAACACTTTTTGTTTTAGTTCGGCCAAATGGGCGGCGGACATGGCTTCAGAATCACTGCCGGAGTCATCTTCATCATCTTCGTCGTCATCTTCGACTTCGCTGTCAGTCTCGCCTTCTTCATCGTCAGGTTTGGTATTTTCCAAATGACCCAGACCCAATTCGTTTAACAAAACTTCATTAGGGTCGATGATGGCTTCAACCACTTCATCTACGCGAATTTCATCGTTGCGGACTTGTTCGATCAAAGCCAAAATCTCGGCAATCGAACCCGGGCAGGCAGAAATGGCCTGCACCATGTTTTTCAGTGCATTTTCGATTTTTTTGGCAATGATGATTTCGTCTTCGCGTGTCAACAGATCGACTTGTCCCATTTCACGCATATACATACGCACAGGGTCGGTTGTACGGCCGAATTCGGAATCTGCGCTGGAAAGTGCCGCTTCGGCTTCTTCAACGGCATCGTCGTCGGTCAGGGCGGCGGCATTGTCGCTCAAGAGGATGTCTTCAGCATCAGGAGCCTGCTCAGTTACCTGGATACCCAAGCCGGAAATCATGCTGACGATGTTGTCGATTTGCTCGGCGTCGGACATATCGTCGGGCAGCGCGTCGTTAATTTCGGAATAAGTGATGTAGCCGCGTTCTTTACCCATAATAATGAGTTGACGCAGACGGGCGCGCTGCTCTTCGATACTCAAGGGACGGTTGTCATCTTGGTCTTGGTATTCTTCGTAGTTTTGGTTTTTAGACATGGATTGCTCTCTAGGTTGATAGGATGCCGACGGTTTACGGTGATGTGGCCGTACCTGAAGGCGGAGCAGAGCTTTTTGTTGTGAAATCAGATTTCACTTTAATACTCTGAGGCCGTCTGAAAATATTACGGATGGAGTGTTCTGCGTGTCATGCTTCGCAGCGTGTGTTTAGATTGTTCAGACGGCCTGAGGGGTTAGTTTTGCTTTGCCGTCAAAAGCGACAGCAATAGTCTTTTTTCATTTTCGGTCAAACCGGTTTGAATACTTTTTTGCTTTAAAGTTTCGATTTGACTGTATTTTAATTCATTTAACAACTTTTTCATGCCGATTTGGAAACTTTCGCAATCTTCTTCGTCATCCCCTTCCATTTCTTCAGAGTGAAGGGTTGATAAAAAGATTTGATTGACGGTTTCCTCATAGGGCGAACCGCGCATATATTCAAGCACTTGCGCTGTTGCCGGAATCGTGGCGTGATTCTTGATGGTTTCGGCCAGATTGGCAAGGCAGGCAAAGTCACCGCTTAACGCCAGATAATCGGGCAGGTCTATATATGAAGCCCAAGCCGGATTTATCAAGAGGCTGCGTATTTGTCTTTGCACCAGTGTCAGTATGGTTGGCTGTTTGACAGAAATGGGCGGCAGTTTGTAACTTTTTTGTTTGACGTGCCGCTTGGGCGCTTCTTGTCCGAGTAACTGGGCGAGGTTGTCAGGATCAATGCCTACCAACTCGCTGAGTTTTTGTTTCAGGAGATAGCCCAATGCCGGCGCGGTAATTTGCGCTAAAAGCGGAGAACTGGTTTTGACCAATTCTGCTTTGCCTTCTTGTGTATTGAGGTTGAGGCCGTTTGAAAGATGTTCCCAAAAATATTCGGAAAGGGGCTTGCTTTGGTTTAACAAGGCATCTTCAAATTGCGTCTTGCCGTAGGCGCGGATATAGCTGTCCGGATCGTGTTCTTCGGGCAGGAAGAGAAAATGCAGCGATTTATCGTCTTTTAATTGCGGCAACGCATTTTCCAGCGCGCGCCAAGCCGCTTTACGTCCCGCGCCGTCGCCGTCAAAACAAAAATAAATACTGTCTGCCTGACGCATCAGGATTTTGACATGTTCCGCCGTGGTTGACGTACCCAAAGCCGCTACGCCGTAGCCGATGCCGAACTGGGCCAATGCGACCACGTCCATGTAGCCTTCGACCACCAAAATCCGTCCTGCCTCTTTTACGGCAGCACGCCCTTCGTATAGCCCGTAAAGATTTTTCCCTTTATCGAACAAAGGCGTATCCGGTGAGTTGAGGTATTTGGGTTTAGAGTCATCCAATACGCGGCCGCCAAAGCCGATGACCTGCCCACGCGGATTACGGATAGGGAACATAATCCGATGGCGAAAGCGGTCATAATGTTTACCTTCGTTATCAATGACCATGCCCGTATCCACCAACGCAGTATTTGGATAGGGTTGGAACACTTGTGCCAAAGGTTGCCAACCGTCGGGCGCATAGCCCAAACCGTAATGCGCGATGACTTCCGCACTCAAGCCCCGTTTGTCTAAATAAGCCTTCGCCGCCGGATTGAATTTCAACTGTTGCACGTAAAAATCCGCTGCCGCTGCCGTCGTTTCTTCCAAAGTCTGCTGTTTTTTCTTGCGTTCGGCACGGATTTCGGGATTGTCTTCCTGCCCGCGCACTTTAGGCACCGTCATACCGACGCGATCAGCCAAAAACTGCACCGCCTCCGGAAACGACAGCCCCTGATGTTCCATCACAAAACCAATCGCCGAACCATGCGCCCCGCAACTGAAACAATGGTAAAACTGCTTGGTCGGGCTGACCGAAAACGACGGCGTCTTTTCCTTGTGAAACGGACAGCAGGCCATATAGTTCGCCCCGCCCTTCTTCAGCGGAACCTGCTCGTCGATAATATCGACAATATCGACTTTGGACAAAAGCTCGTCAATGAAATCAGATGGAATCATGGTTCGGCAGAAGAGGATGGACGGAAAACATTTCAGACGGCCTTATAAACAGACAAAGGCCGTCTGAAAATGGAATTTCGAATGAGGGTTAAAATGAGTTTTGTATTATAGCAAATTGTTGTCATACATGTAGAGTATTGGGGAAGGGATTCCAATTAGAGCATGTTGCGTGAGGTGAATTGTTGGGATGATTCGTTATGGAGAGCTTCTTTGCGGTATTGAAGACGGAATGTTTCTATCAGCAGGGAAAATGGACTGTGTACGAATTGATGAAACAGATAGATGATTATATGAACTACTACAATCGGGAATATTGCAGTTTGAAATTGAAAAGCTGAGTCCTGTCACATACAGAACCCAGCTTGCACTGAATTTTTGAATAAGTTTTTATCAGACATCCAAGATTTTAGGGCTATTTCATTTCATTCTTACTCCGCCTTATTCAAACAAGACGTCTATACCTTCTGCCCCAACCTCCAAGCTCGCTCGCTCCGGCATATGACCCGCCGTCTGCTGCCATTGTAAAAAGCTTTGGGCTATCGCCGGCATCACCTGACGG
>NZ_JBQCXF010000063.1:0-12789 GCF_051956635.1 Neisseria sp. P0022.S010
TCGTCAACCAATGATTTGACGATGCCGCTGAATGCTGTACCGACAACCATACCGACTGCGAGGTCGATCACGTTGCCACGCATAATAAATTCTTTAAATTCTGAAGCGATTGACATAATTAATCTCCTGTATGTGTTTGAGTCAAAATCAGATGTAGTTCAATAAAACGGCAGGCATATTAACGCTTTATCGGTTAAGAAAATTTCAATAATGTTAAATTTTGTATTTTATGCTAAAAATGCCCGGCTTCTATGCCTTCTGTATGAAAAACAGGCCGTCTGAATTTTTTTTGTTACTTTTTTGCACCACTTTTTATCCGTGGCTAAGTATCAGATAATATGAATGTTATCTTTAGAATCAATGCTCTATCAAATCTTTAGGTTAAGGTGGAATGATAATATAATAATGTTGAAAACATAATCATTGAAAGCCTGTAAAGTTAATGTTTCGTATCCGTATTTGACTTTCAGACGGCCTTTTGGGTTATGCAGTTATTCAAGCCATAATGTAACGGCCATAAAAAACGCACTTTCATGATGAAAGTGCGTTTTGCGTGAAAACCGTTTAGTTCTCTTCGTCATTCAGCGCGTTAATGCTGTAACCGCCGTCAACGTAGGTAATCTCGCCGGTGATGCCGGAAGCGAGGTCGGACAAGAGGAAGGCGGCGGTGTTGCCGACTTCTTCGGTGGTAACGTTGCGGCCCAGCGGGTTATGGGAAGCGACGTGGCCCAAGAGTTTGCTTAAATCGGCGATGCCGGAAGCAGCCAGGGTTTTGATCGGGCCTGCGGAGATGCCGTTGCAGCGGATGCCTTCTTTGCCCAGGCAGGCGGCGGTGAAGCGGATGCCGGCTTCGAGGCTGGCTTTGGCCATGCCCATAACGTTGTAGTTAGGAATGGCACGAACGGCGCCCAAGTAGCTCAGGGCGACGATTGCGGCGTTGCGGCCCTGCATCATCGGACGGGCGGCTTTGGCCAGCGCAGGCAGGCTGTATGCGGAGATTTCGTGAGCGGTGTTGAACGCTTCGCGGCTGATGCTGTCGAGGAAGTCGCCGCTCAATGCTTCTTTGGGGGCGAAGCCGATGGAGTGGACGAGGCCGTCCAAGCCGTCCCAATGTTTGCCCAAGTCAACGAAAACTTGGTTGATTTCGTCGTCGCTGGCAACGTCGCAGCGGAACACGAGTTCGGAGCCGAGTTCGGCCGCCATTTTACGGACGCGCTCTTCCAGTTTGTCGACAACGTAGGTGAATGCCAATTCCGCGCCTTGTTCGCGGCAGGCTTTGGCGATGCCGTAAGCGATGGAACGCTCGGAGATCATGCCGGTAATCAGAATTTTTTTGCCTTGCAAAAAGCCCATTTTCTTATCCTTTAGCAGTGGTATTGCGGTTGCATTAAACTGCGCATTATAGCAAAAACCGCTGTTTCGGCATAGAAAACAACGGATAACCCTTTGTCTTGCCTCAAATAGGGATAAGGTTTTCTGCCAAGGCCGTCTGAAACCTGACGGAACGGCGGCAAAACGTTATACTTGATCATCTTAATGACCGATGTTTCAGGAGGAAACCATGCCCGAACAAAACCGAATTCTTTGCCGGGAACTCAGCCTGTTGGCGTTTAACCGCCGCGTATTGGCTCAGGCGCAGGATGCGAATGTTCCTTTGTTGGAGCGTTTGCGTTTTTTGTGCATTGTTTCTTCCAATTTGGACGAATTTTTTGAAGTGCGCATGGCGTGGTTGAAACGCGAAAACAAACTGCGTCCGCATCAGCTGCTCGATAACGGTAAAACCGCAGCCGAGACCATTGAGGCGGTGGCAAAAGAGGCGCAGGCGCTGATCCGCGAGCAATATGATTTGTTTAATTATGCAGTTATTCAAGCCATAATGTAACGGCCATAAAAAACGCACTTTCATGATGAAAGTGCGTTTTGCGTGAAAACCGTTTAGTTCTCTTCGTCATTCAGCGCGTTAATGCTGTAACCGCCGTCAACGTAGGTAATCTCGCCGGTGATGCCGGAAGCGAGGTCGGACAAGAGGAAGGCGGCGGTGTTGCCGACTTCTTCGGTGGTAACGTTGCGGCCCAATGGGTTGTGGGAAGCGACGTGGCCCAAGAGTTTGCTTAAATCGGCGATGCCGGAAGCGGCCAGGGTTTTGATCGGGCCTGCGGAGATGCCGTTGCAGCGGATGCCTTCTTTGCCCAGGCAGGCGGCGGTGAAGCGGATGCCGGCTTCGAGGCTGGCTTTGGCCATACCCATAACGTTGTAGTTAGGAATGGCACGAACGGCGCCCAAGTAGCTCAGGGCAACGATTGCAGCGTTGCGACCCTGCATCATCGGACGGGCGGCTTTTGCCAGCGCAGGCAGGCTGTATGCGGAGATTTCGTGAGCGGTGTTGAACGCTTCGCGGCTGATGCTGTCGAGGAAGTCGCCGCTCAAAGCTTCTTTAGGGGCGAAGCCGATGGAGTGAACGAGGCCATCCAAGCCGTCCCAGTGTTTGCCCAAGTCAACGAAAACTTGGTTGATTTCGTCGTCGCTGGCAACGTCGCAGCGGAACACGAGTTCGGAGCCGAGTTCGGCCGCCATTTTACGGACGCGCTCTTCCAGTTTGTCGACAACATAAGTAAATGCCAATTCCGCGCCTTGTTCGCGGCAGGCTTTGGCGATGCCGTAAGCGATGGAACGCTCGGAGATCATGCCGGTAATCAGAATTTTTTTGCCTTGCAAAAAGCCCATTTTCTTATCCTTTAGCAGTGGTATTGCGGTTGCATTAAACTGCGCATTATAGCAAAAACCGCTGTTTCGGCATAGAAAACAACGGATAACCCTTTGTCTTGCCTCAAATAGGGATGAGGTTGTCTGCTAAGGCCGTCTGAAACCTGACGGAACGGCGGCAAAACGTTATACTTGATGGTGTTAATGACTGATGTTTCAGGAGTAAACCATGCCCGAGCAAAACCGCATTCTTTGCCGAGAACTCAGCCTGTTGGCGTTTAACCGCCGTGTACTGGCTCAGGCGCAGGATACGAAAGTTCCTTTGTTGGAACGTTTGCGTTTCCTGTGCATCGTGTCTTCCAATTTGGACGAATTTTTTGAAGTGCGCATGGCGTGGTTGAAACGCGAAAATAAACTGCGTCCGCATCAGCCGCTCGACAACGGCAAAACCGCGGCCGAAACCATCGAAGCGGTGGCGAAAGAAGCGCAGGCCTTGATCCGCGAGCAGTACGATCTGTTTAACAAAGTATTGCAGCCTGCACTCAGCCGTGCCGGCATTCATTTCTATCGCCGCCACAAATGGACGGCCGCACAGAAAAAATGGATCGAAAACTATTTCGACAACGAGCTGTTGCCTATTCTCACGCCCATCGGCCTTGATCCGTCACACCCGTTTCCTCGCCCGTTAAACAAATCGCTCAACTTTGCCGTCGAACTAGAAGGTACGGATGCGTTCGGCCGTCCGTCCGGGATGGCGATTGTGCAGGCTCCGCGCATTTTGCCGCGCGTCGTCCCCATGCCGTCTGAAATTTGCGGCGGCGATGCAGGCTTTGTGTTCTTGTCTTCGATTTTGCACGCCCATGTCGGCAAACTCTTTCCCGGCATGAAGGTTAAAGACTGCCATCAGTTCCGCCTCACGCGCGACAGCGATTTGACGGTCGATGAAGAAGATTTGAAAAACCTGCGTGCCGCGATTCAAAACGAATTGCACGACCGCGAATACGGCGACGGCGTGCGCTTGGAAGTGGCGGATACTTGTCCGGCGCATATTCACGACTTCCTGCTTGCCCAGTTCAAGCTGACTTCTGCCGAGCTGTATCAGGTCAAAGGGCCGGTCAATTTGGTGCGCCTCAATGCCGTCCCCGATTTGGTGGACAGGCCGGATTTGAAGTTTCCGCCACGCAATGCAGGCCGTCTGAAAGCCTTGCGCAAAAACGGCTCCGTATTCAAACTGGTCAAACAGTCGCCGATCTTGCTGCACCACCCGTATCAATCTTTCGATCCGGTTGTCCAAATGATACGCGAGGCTGCTGCCGATCCGGATGTGTTGGCCGTCAAAATGACCATTTATCGTACCGGCAGCAATTCCGAGCTTGTGCGCGCATTGATGAAGGCTGCACTGGCGGGCAAGCAAGTTACCGTCGTGGTTGAACTGATGGCGCGTTTTGACGAAGCCAACAACGTCAACTGGGCGAAACAGCTCGAAGAGGCGGGTGCGCACGTCGTGTACGGCGTATTCGGCTACAAAGTCCACGCCAAAATGGCTTTGGTTATCCGCCGTGAAGACGGCGTGCTCAAGCGTTATGCCCACCTCGGTACCGGCAACTACCACCAAGGCACATCGCGCATTTACACCGACTTCGGCATCATCACCGCCGACGAACAAATTACTGCTGATGTGAACACTTTGTTTATGGAAATCACAGGCTTGGGCAAGCCGGGCCGTCTGAACAAGCTCTATCAAAGCCCGTTTACCCTGCACAAAATGGTCATCGACCGCATCAAGCAGGAAACCGAACACGCCAAAGCCGGCAAACCGGCGCGGATTACCGCCAAGATGAATTCCCTCATCGAGCCGAGTGTGATTGATGCGCTGTATCAAGCCAGCGCGGCAGGCGTACAAATCGACCTGATTGTGCGCGGTATGTGTACTTTGCGCCCGGGTGTCAAAGGCTTGTCCGAAGACATCCGCGTCCGCTCCATTATCGGCCGCCAACTCGAACACTCGCGCGTGTATTGCTTCCATAACAACGGCGCAGACGATACCTTTATCTCCAGTGCCGACTGGATGGGTCGTAACTTCTTCCGCCGTATTGAAGTCGCCACGCCGATTACCACGCCCGAACTCAAAGAACGCGTGATTCGCGAAGGTTTGGAAATGGCTTTGGAAGACAATACCCAGGCTTGGCTGATGCAGCCTGACGGCAGCTACGTCCGCACCCAGCCGCAAGACGGCGAGCCTGCGTTTGGTTTGCAGGAAGGTTTGTGGAAAATATACGGACGTTGAGTTGAATAATGTCTCAGGCCGTCTGAAATGCAGGTTTCAGACGGCCTTTTTTGATTTTGCCGTTATAATTCCGTTTCCCAATCTTTCAGACGGCCTTTTCCTATGAAATCTTACCCCGATTCCTATCTCCATTTTGAAAACCTCGAATCTCCCGAAACGCAAAATTTTGCCGCTGCGGCGGATGCCGAAACGCGCGCCCGTTTTTTAGAAAACGACAAGGCGCGCGAATTGTCTGACGGCATTTTGGCGCAGTTGCAGGACACGCGGCAGATTCCGTTTTGTCAGGAACACCGCGCGCGGATGTACCATTTCCATCAGGACGCGGAATATCCGAAGGGCGTGTACCGCGTGTGTACCGCGGCGACGTACCGTTCCGGCTATCCTGAGTGGAAAATCCTGTTTTCAGTGGCGGATTTCGACGAATTGCTTGGCGACGATGTGTATTTGGGCGGCGTGTCGCACTTGGTGGAAAAGCCCAACCGCGCGTTGTTAACACTGAGCAAATCGGGCGGCGATACGGCGTACACGCTGGAAGTGGATTTGGAAGCAGGGGAGTTGGTAGAAGGCGGTTTTCACTTTCCGGCAGGCAAAAACCATGTGTCGTGGCGCGATGAAAATAGCGTGTGGGTGTGTCCGGCTTGGGACGAACGCCAGTTGACCGAATCGGGCTATCCGCGCGAAGTGTGGCTGGTGGAGCGCGGCAAAAGTTTCGAGGAAAGCCTGCCGGTGTATCAAATTGCTGAAGACGGCATGATGGTGAACGCTTGGCGCTATCTCGATCCGCAGGGTTCGCCGATTGATTTGATTGAAGCGTCGGACGGTTTTTACACCAAAACTTATTTGCAGGTGTCGGCCGAAGGCGAGGCAAAACCGTTGAACCTGCCCAATGATTGCGATGTGGTCGGCTATCTGGCGGGGCATCTTTTGCTGACGTTGCGCAAAGACTGGAACCGTGCGAACCAAAGCTATCCGAGCGGCGCGCTGGTGGCGGTGAAGCTGAATCGGGGCGAACTCGGGGCGGCGCAGCTTTTGTTTGCGCCCGATGAAACGCAGGCATTGGAAAGCGTGGAAACGACCAAGCGTTTTGTGGTGGCGAGCCTTTTGGAAAACGTACAAGGCCGTCTGAAAGCGTGGCGCTTTACCGATAGCAAATGGCAGGAAGTCGAGTTGCCGCGCCTGCCTTCGGGTGCGTTGGAAATGACTGACCAACCGTGGGGCGGAGACGTGGTTTACCTTGCCGCCAGCGATTTCACCACGCCGCTGACGCTGTTTGCGCTGGATTTGAACGTGATGGAACTGACCGTCATGCGCCGCCAGCCGCAGCAGTTTGATTCAGACGGCATCAACGTGCAGCAGTTTTGGACGACTTCGGCCGATGGCGAGCGCATTCCTTATTTCCACGTCGGCAAAAACGCCGCCCCCGACACGCCAACGCTGGTCTATGCCTACGGCGGTTTCGGCATTCCTGAATTGCCGCATTATCTGGGCAGCGTCGGCAAATATTGGCTGGAAGAGGGCAATGCCTTCGTGTTGGCGAACATACGCGGCGGCGGCGAGTTCGGTCCGCGCTGGCATCAGGCGGCGCAGGGAATCAGCAAACACAAAAGCGTCGACGATTTGCTGGCCGTCGTGCGCGATTTGTCCGAACGCGGCATGAGTTCGCCCAAACACATCGGTTTGCAGGGCGGCAGCAACGGCGGCCTGATTACCGCCGCCGCCTTCGTGCGCGAGCCGCAAAGCATAGGCGCGCTGGTGTGCGAAGTGCCGCTGACCGACATGATCCGCTATCCGCTGCTCTCCGCAGGTTCAAGTTGGACGGACGAATACGGCAATCCGCAGAAATACGAAGTCTGCAAACGCTGGCTGGGCGAATTGTCGCCGTATCACAATCTTTCAGACGGCATCGATTATCCGCCAGCACTCATTACCACCAGCCTCAGCGACGACCGCGTCCATCCCGCCCACGCACTCAAGTTCTACGCCAAACTGCGCGAAACCTCGCCGCAATCGTGGCTCTACGCGCCTGACGGCGGCGGCCATACCGGCAACGGCACGCAACGCGAATCCGCCGACGAACTTGCCTGCGTCTTGCTGTTTTTGAAAGAGTTTTTGGGGTAGAAGCAAGCAGCAGGACTGACCGTTTTGTAAAGTTGAGAAACAAAATACTCTTGTTTCGGCAAGTGAAAAGAAGGCCGTCTGAAAAACGAATATTAAAGTTTTCAGACGGCCTTCTTTTCTTTTAACTTTCAACATATCCCGATAAAATGGACACTTTGTAAGTAATCATTGATGGAAGACGCAATTATGGCAACCGAACCGAACCGAACCGAACCGAACCGAAATTATACACGATTTGGAAAATAATTTCAAACAAAACAACATATTAAAACTCAAACAAATCTTTCCCGAAGTCTTTTGCGAAGACCAAATCGACTTTGAGAAGCTCAAACTCGTCCTCGGCGCCGAAAACCTTGCCGGCGCGGGCGAACGTTATCAACTCGATTGGGCGGGCAAAACCGCCGCCTATCTCAACCTGCAAAGCCCCACTTCCCGAACCCTCGTTCCCTGCAAAGAAGAATCCGCAGATTTCGACGGCACGCAAAACGTGTTTATCGAAGCCGAAAACCTCGAAGCCCTGAAAATCCTGCAAAAAGCCTACGCCGGCAGCGTGAAGATGATTTACATCGACCCGCCCTACAACACCGGCAGCGATTCCTTTATTTATCCCGACAAATTCTCCGAAAGCCGTGAAGAATACGCCCGCCGCGTGGGTGATACCGACGACGCGGGCTACCTGAAGCGCGACGGCGTATTCCAAGGTGCATGGCGCAAAAACGGCAAAGACAGCGGCCATTACCACAGCAACTGGCTCTCCATGATGCTGCCGCGCCTGCATCTGGCAAAAACCCTGCTGCGCGAAGACGGCGTAATCTTTATCTCGATAGACGACAACGAACAGGCACAGCTGAAACTGCTATGTGATGAAGTGTTTGGGGCGGAGAATTTTGTTGCTGAGTTGCCATGGAAGGGGCGTGGTGGCGGTGCAGATGACAAGAATCTATTGCAAAACCATGAATATATTTTGATGTATGCAAGAAATAAAGAACAATTTACTGTGGGTAGGAAAATCAAATCTGATGAGAAATTTCCCAAGTTTGATGCTGAAAAAAATAGATTTTATAAAACACAATTAGCAAGAAAATGGGGAAGTGGTGCAACACGCCAAGATAGACCAAATCTTTTTTATCCGATTAAGACATATGATGGAATTGAAATTACACCAAAACTTCCTGATGGTTCTGATGGACGATGGCGGTGGAATGAAAAAAGAATGAAAACATGTTTATCAAATAAAGATATTGAATTTCAAAAACGTGATGATGGAGAATGGGAAGCATATGAGAAAGTTTATCAACCATTAGAGGGCGAATTCCGCACACAGCTTTATGCCGCATGGTTGCAAAGCGAAATTGCGGAAGAATTAGAAGAAATTTTAGATGAAACTGATGGTAAAAATACAGCTTTTGGTACAAAACAAACAAAATTGCTTTTTGATAATCAAGCATATTTTAGTTATCCAAAACCAACACCTCTCATCAAAATTTTGATGAAAATTGCATCTTTAAATAACAATGAAATTATTATGGACTTCTTCTCCGGCAGCGGCACCACCGCCCATGCCGTGATGCAACTTAACGCCGAAGACGGCGGCAGCCGCCGTTTCATCTGTGTGCAACTCCCCGAAGAAACCGACGAAAAATCCGAAGCGCGCAAGGCTGGTTTTGACACGATTGCCGAAATTGCCAAAGAACGCATCCGCCGCGCGGGCAGGCAGATTTCAGACGGCCTTCAAGACGGATCGGAAATAGATACGGGTTTTAAAGTTTTCAAACTTGCCGAAAGCGGTTTCAAACAATGGCGGCAGCCCGGACAGGCCGATACGGAAGCCCTGCAACGCGAATTGTATTTGAATATCGATTCCGTGCTGTCTGAAACATCGTCTGAAAATCTGCTCTACGAATTGATGCTGCGTATGGGCTTGAAGCTGACTTGCAAAGTTTCGTTTTCAGACGACGTGTATTTCGTGGAAGACGAGGATACGGGCGGGCTGTACGCTTTCCTGTTGGAACGTGTGGATCAAGGTTTGATTGATGCCGTGCTGTCGAAGCATCCCGCCAAAGTGGCGACATTGGACAGGCTGTTCGAGGGCGACGATGCGCTTAAAAGCAATACCGTATTGCAGATGAAGGATGCGGGCGTGATGTTCGAGTGTGTGTAGGGAGAAAACGATGGAACTGAAATTTGAAGAACTGCCCTATCAGCTTGATGCGGTAAATGCCGTTGCGAATCTTTTTGCAGGACAGCCGAACCATGCCCGGACATTTGATTTGACCAGTCAGGGGACGGGGCGGTTTGTCGGCAACAGCTTGGATTTGGATTGGGAAACGCTAGGTAGGAATCTGAATGCGGTACAAAAGCAAAACAGACAGCCTGAAACGGAAATCGGCGCGCACGGGCTGAATTTTTCTCTGGAAATGGAAACGGGTACGGGCAAAACCTATGTCTATCTGCGCACGATTTATGAATTAAACCGCCGCTACGGCTGGAAGAAGTTTGTGATTGTCGTACCGAGCGTACCGATACGCGAAGGCGTGTTGAAAAGCCTGGAAATTACGAAGGCACATTTTGACGGGGTGTTTGGCAGGCCCGTGATGCGTTATGCGGAATATTCAAGCGGCCGGCTGTCGGACTTGCGCGCTTTTGCGGTAAACGACCACATCGAAATTTTAGTGATCAACATCCAGTCGTTTGAAAAAGACGGAAACGTTATCAATAAGGTAAACGAAAGCGGGGAAGCACCGATTAAGTTTATTCAGGAAACGTGTCCCATCGTCATCATCGACGAGCCGCAAAATATGGAAACGGAAGGCCGTCTGAACGCTTTGGAATCGCTCCATCCGCTTTTTACCCTGCGCTATTCGGCAACGCATAAAAACCCTTACCACAAGGTTTACAGCCTGAATCCCGTGCAGGCATATAATTTGAAGCTGGTCAAACAGATTGAAGTCTTGCCAGTATTGGCGGAAAACGATGTGAACGGCGCATTTGTTGAAATCGTAGAAATCAAACAGGGCAAACGCAAAATAACCGCCAAACTCAGCATCCATTATCAGGACAAAAAAGAAACTAAAAAGAAACCTGTCAGCGTGTCCGTAAAAGACGATTTGTTTGAGAAATCGGGCGGAAATCCCGCCTACCGCTACGGCTTTGCTGTAAACGATATCGATATCGGAACCGGGGAAATCAAGTTTTCAGGTGGCCTGAAAATCAGCCGTAGCAGCAACAGCGACGTAGTGCGCGATGAAATCATGAAAAACCAAATCCGCGAAACGGTAAGGGAGCATTTGGCGAAGGAGAAACGGCTGAATCCGCTGGGGATTAAGGTGTTGTCGCTGTTCTTCATCGACCGCGTGGAGAACTACCGCACAGCAGATGGAACAGCGGGCAAGTTTGCCCTTTGGTTTGAAGAAATTTATCGAGAGCTTTCAGGCAGCACCGATACGGCAGGCGTACACGACGGCTATTTCTCGCAAGACAAAGGCTGTCTGAAAAACACCGACGGCACAATGCAGGCGGACAACGATACCTACCGCCTCATTATGCGCGATAAGGAAACCCTGCTTTCCTTTGATAGCCCGCTGCGCTTTATCTTTTCCCATTCCGCGCTGAAAGAAGGTTGGGATAACCCCAATGTATTCCAGATCTGCACGCTCAACGAAACCCGCTCGCCGCTGAAAAAGCGGCAGGAAATCGGGCGCGGGCTACGTATAGCCGTCAATCAGGAAGGGCGTCGCGTGCGCGATGAAAAAGTGAACGTACTGACTGTAGTGCCGAACGAAAGTTATGAATTGTTTGCCGCCAATCTGCAAAAGGAATACGAAGACGAATGCGGTATCAAATTTGCCGCCGAAAACATCAAGGACGGCAATAAGAAGAAAAAACAGCTATTTCGCAAAGATTTTCCGCTCGACCCCGAATTTCAGGCAATTTGGGAGAGATTGAAATACAAAACGCGCTACCGCGTGCGCTTCGATACGGAAGAATTGATCAAACAGGCTTCGGCGGCAGTGGCAAACCTGCCAGAAATCCAAAAGCCGAGAATCCGCGTCCGCAAGGCGCAATTGAAACAATCCCAAACCTACGGTATCGAAACAGTCGAAATTGCCAGCCGCAGCCGCGAAATGGACGTTCAATGGGAAATCCCGGACATACTCGGCGAGATCCAAAAAAAGACGGGGCTGACACGGCGCACGGTGTACGAAATCATCACACAGTCGGGTCGTCTGAAAGATGTAGCTGGTAATCCGCAACGCTTCATCGACCTTGCTGCTGAAGCGGTAAACCGCAGCCTGTACGCACTGATGGCGGCAGGAATTGAGTATGAACAAACCGGCGAAGTGTACGACCAAAAGCTGCTGGAAAATATGGTGTGCGAAGGTATTGAGTTTTATGAGAACAGCTTTACATTTGCAGTAAGTAATCCGCAAAAAACCATTTGCGAAAACTATATCCCATTGGATTCCGGAACGGAAAAAAACTTTGCCGCCGATTGCGAGCATTATGATGCTGACCATGAAGGTGGTGTAGCGTTTTATTTCAAGCTACCCGGATGGTTCAAAATTCCTACCCCACTGGGCAATTACAATCCCGATTGGGCAGTGGTAAAACAGGTTCAGGGCAAAGTGTACTTTGTTGCAGAAACCAAAAATACTGGCAAAGGCATTCAGGCGGGTGTGGATACGGACAAACTACGCCAGAATGAGAGGCTGAAAATCGAATGCGGCAAGCGGCATTTTGCGGCATTGGACGGGCTGGAATATCGTGAAACGGATGATGTGGGCGGCTTGGAAAAATAATTGGAGAAAATATTTGAAATTACCTTAAAGCCGTTTGAGAAGCCGATATTAGGGTTTTCAGACGGCCACGAATCACGATAATCAAACTTAACCCTATGATATCAAATAAAAACAATTTCCTGCTTGTAGGTTAAAATCAGCCTATGCTAATATGCGCAACAACAGGTTTTTACTGAATAATCTGTGCTAAAATGCAGGATTAGATGGAAAACTCTATCCGAATTCGGTACAATACCGACGAATTATTTCTCTTAAACAACCTGCCGCAAGGCGAAAAGGAACGACTAATTATGTCAAACATCGAACAACAAGTTAAAAAAATTGTTGCTGAACAACTGGGCGTAAACGAAGCCGAAGTGAAAAACGAATCTTCTTTCCAAGACGATTTGGGTGCTGACTCTCTGGACACCGTGGAACTGGTGATGGCTTTGGAAGAAGCTTTCGGCTGCGAAATCCCTGATGAAGACGCTGAAAAAATCACTACCGTACAATTGGCTATCGACTACATCAACGCCCACCAAGGCTAATCGGTCGCCTCAAACACCCAGCCTCTGCTGCGCTATCGCAATAGAGGCTTTTACCTTATTATCAAACCCCTGAAATTTCAGACGGCATGAGTTTTGCCCGTTTCCACGAAGAAAAGAGCAAGTCTGCCGCGAAAATCCCGACAACCAACAGCGAGATTATCATGAGTCAGAGAAGAGTAGTCATCACAGGTCTTGGCCAAGTATCACCGGTCGGCAACGACGTCGCCACCGCATGGAGCAATCTGCTCGCAGGCAAAAGCGGCATCGGACGGATTACCCGCTTTGACGCATCCGACATCAACAGCCAAATCGCCGGCGAAGTGCGCGATTTCGACATCGGCCAATACATCAGCGC